>CAZVXR010000100.1:0-7049 GCA_964630865.1 uncultured Pirellulales bacterium
TACTAAGAAGTCAATGGTTTGGGCTACATGTTTTTATTGTGCTTATCGCAAAATAACGCAATTCAGCCTTTCAGGTCGTTATAATGCAGGGCAAAATTATTCTGTAGCATAAACTGCTTACTTCTTAGTATTTGTCATTAATATTGATTAACAGCGGACCTTTTATCGCATCCATCACCATAGACGCGGAGTAGCCATGCTCTAATAACTGGGTCATTACCCGCAGATACCTGCGAATGTGCAGGAAAAACTTCTGATACCCCTGGCATAAATAATGCAATCCAGGCTCATCGTAGACAGTCCGGGCAAAGCGATGTTTGGGGCATCCTCCCCGGCAGGCCGCTAAAACTTCACATTCCCGGCACAACCGGGGCAAGGCGGTTTCTTTTGCAATCCCAAATCCCGATTGCAGGGATTTATCCATCATTCCTGACAGGTCGTCACTTAAAATATTTCCAAGCTTATACTGCGGATAGACACAATGGTCGCAGGCATAAACATCGCCATTGTGTTCAATCACCAGAGAACGCCCGCATTGATCGGCATGAATACAGACCGGCGACGGATTGCCGATCCAGGCATTGAGCGCCCACTCAAAATTCATGACAAAGACTTTGCCGACGTCGCTGCGGATCCATTCTTCGTAGACAGCAATCAGGAAATCGCCATAGCTTTCCGGAAACACTGTCCATTCCGTGACTTCGGTATTCTGTTCTTTTGTGTCTAATGAAGCAGGGCCAGCAAGACGCAACCCGGATTGCCGGGAGCAATCGTCCGCTGCACGTTCGATAATCGGAAAAAACTGGATGAATTTAACGCCTTCTTTTTTAAGAAAATGATAGACTTCCAGCGGATATCTGGCGGTATCCCTCGCCACACAGGCCATCACGTTGTATTCAATGCAGTGTTTTTGCAGAAGTTTCAGGCCTGCCATTGCCTTCTCAAAACTGCCATTGCCGTGGCGGTCATGGCGGTAGTGGTCATGAATCTCTTTGGGACCGTCAATGCTGATACCCACCAGAAAATTGTGTTTTTTTAGAAAAACACACCAGGCATCCGTCAGCAGGGTGCCGTTGGTTTGCAGTGAATTGATAATGGTTTTCTGTGATAAAAAGGGTTTTTGCAGTTCAATCACACGCTGGAAAAACTCGACACCCAGCAGTGTCGGCTCTCCTCCCTGCCAGACGAATTCGACAACCGGTGTGGGCTGAAAGGTAATGTATTGAGTAATATAGGCAGACAGAACCGTATCATTCATCCGGTTGTTTTCGCCTTCACCAAACAGGGCTTTCTTTTCCAGATAAAAGCAATACTCGCAATTGAGGTTGCAGACCGGCCCGAGGGGCTTGGCCACGACATGGAGACCCTGCGTTTTGCTGCCAATTTGTTTATTTTCTGCTTTCATACCCTTTGATGCGTTTTGAGACTCTGCCTTTTTTACCGCTGTGTCACCCAATCTTATTGAACCTCCTCTAAATCACCCGGTTTCCATGTTTTATCAAACCAAGGCTGCAAAGGGCCGTAAAGACGCAGAATGACATTGAAGCTTTTAGCGGGCATTGTTTGAATCCAATTGCCCTCATGTCCCTTCGGCGGCTTAGGGCCGAACCACATCGTGCAGGATCCGTCTTCATTCGGCTTCACAGAAGAATTGTTGCTGTCAAGGCCGGCTAACTTCTGGTCAGTTTCCAGCATTGAGCGGTGCTGCCCGGAATAAACCATAAATGACCAAAAGTTGTTCATTGGGATTGGACAAGGCATATTCACTTTGTAGGTCTTGCTGCCGTCCAGATAACGTCCCTTGCTGTCTTTCGCGGTAAAAGCGTAGACAGAACCGCTGCCAACTTTCGGTGAGGCCATTGCGGGGGTGATTCCTGTCGCAAGATAATGGAAGAAAATACGGTCATCCAGCACGCGCTCCCCGTTATTTATAAACTCGTAACTCATCCCCGCAAACGGAGAGGTCCACTGGCGGTCTTCATAAAAATACACATTCTTCTTGCGAGGCGAGAAGGATAACGACCGAGCTGTGGCATTGCCGATGGCAACTCCTTCGGTCAGTAGCTTTTTCATCCGGTCGTCGGGCTCAAAGGATTGCCCCTTCTTAATGCCTATCGCAGCGAATAAACCGACCAATTCCGGGTCAAACGCGTCTACCGGCTCATACTGAACAACGGCATTCAATTCCTCGAAGAACTTGAAGTCATTGGAATGGACGGTGTTGAATTTCTTGCCGGAAAGATTATGGAATACTGGCTCAGGAGGATTGTTGGCCTGCGAGAGCGGATACATACGAAACCCCGATTTAACTGCGGCGACAGTGCCCGTTCGGTCGCCGTCTTTCACAAAAGCGCGAAAGAAAAATAAATTACGGAAAGTGGACGTCTTGGTAACGAAATATCCATCAGGAATTTCGCCCCTGTAGTCACGATACACAAAAAGGTATTTGCCGCCTTGCCCCTTATCCGGGCCGGTTTGTCCGATATCGGTAACAAAACGGAAAAAGGCATCATCAACCGGTCCCAGCACTCCCGGCGGAACCTCAGCAACAACGGGTCCATTCTTTACGTTAATTTCGGTCAAACAATAGACCGTAGTCGAGTTCGCTGTCAAAAATAGAGACCGTGCATCCATAAGTTCTTCAAAGATGCCAAGCTCACCCGGTTTTACTCCGGCTTCCTTGAAACCTTCCAACAAGGCATAGGTTGAAGCGGCCGGAATTCCATTGAGGAAGGTTTCCGCTGCCCGTGCGATATCGAGGAAGTCGTAGGTCTTCCGGACGGTTTCCTGAGTTGGCATGCCATCGAAGAACTCCAGAATGCCTAACAACTCTGTCCGGACACTATCCGGAGTTTGAACGGATGCCGCCACATCCGCCTTATATTTTGGACTGTTGTCCTGTGCAAAGACTATGAGGCATGTGAAAAACAATGGCACCATCATGTAAACGAAAGTCTTGCGTGGGGAGGGGTTCATTGTCGTGCATATCCTTTCTTTGTTTTTATTGTGTCTATTGCCAGGAACGAGTCCATCATTGAACTAAGCTCAAGCAACATACGATTAGTCCATTGTCCCGTAATTTACTTACCCATGTGCTCAACCGCCTTAACCAGCGGAGCGCTGGAGACTTTCACGATTCCACTAAGCGGTTTATTCATCTCTTCGATAAGAAACATAGCGCCGCCGACCGACATGGCCCAGACAACCAGGGCCGAGATTACCGTTTTATTGGGCGGCGCAAAAAGCCCGATCGTGCCGAAAAGGATAGTCAGCCAGAACATCTGCACTACCACAAACACCATTGGCAGTGATATCTGTGACTGCTCGATTACCAGCCAGCGTGTCTGCAGCAATTGACTGCAAATCCCCACCGCATCCGATTGACATGTCCGCTGGGACTCATTCTGCGGCTCCAGCGCCCGCAGCTTATTGACCACAAGTTCTAAAGTGGCAGGCGACTTTTCAAATATATCCATTCCATCCACAGCCGAACCGGTTTGGGGCCAAACCACATTGATCCATTTGGCAATCGAGCCGCGAAGTTGACCTCGGATATCCTGAGTTTGGGGACCATACTGGGCTAATACTCTATCCAGTATGATGAGCCTGGCGCCGCTCTCCGTGATGGCATCGCTCATCTCATCAAAGGAGGTTTTGGCCGAACTGACCAAAAGCCCCAGCACCAGCGCGCTGAGTGTCGCAACCAGGCCGGACCCCATCTTCACTGCGTCTTTGGAATCGCCGCTGAGATGATGATCCGGCAGGGTCTTGCGCAGCAGCATGCCGGCAATCATTCCGACCAGCACACACACAAATGTGATGACACCTATTATTACCGCACTCATTGTTCAACTCTCCTGATCGTACTTTTTAAGTCTTGGCTGTTTCTGTCACAGCAGCTTGGGTGTTTATTCCTTTAGCTCAAGCAGAAAACAGGAAGGAAAGAGTGTTTCGCTCCTTCCTTCCTGATTATCATACTTAACTTAATCCGACATAATACCTTCTACGAGGCTTCTCTACAGGCCTTATTTGCCAGGCTTACTGTCGTCCCAGCATAGCACGGATGGCATCTTCCGGCAAGACTGTGTGTGACGAATTACCTGGATCGTCATTGATGGACAGTTGCACCCCTCTGACCTCGCCATTAAAGCCGTTACCCAGCGGACCGTAATCCGGGGATACGGGAGCGCCGGAGTCTTCGCCGACATCACAGCCGTCGTCGGCAGAAAAGATTATTGGAAGCGTCGCCTCAACCTCTCCCTGGCCGACCTGCCTGCCATCGGTGTACAGGGTTACCTTGCCGCCTTTGCCCAGGCCGCCGCCAGCATAGGCGAATTCCATACGAACCTGATGTTGACCGGCTGGCAGTACATCGGCGGATTCGACAAAGAACAGCTTGAAGCCGCCCCAGTTATAGCAATACTTGAGCTTGCTATTTTTGGCATACAGGCTCCAGCCGCCGATATTGGCACCCTGAGAGATAATAACCCCTTCCGCACCCTTTTCCGGCACCACGATTTCAGCGGTAACGGAATGGGATTTGTTCTTTATGTTTAGAACACAATTCTCGTTCAATCGTCCCATGCCTTCAAAGAGAAGCTGGGTTTTGCCGCGAATTAACGACGGCCGACCGGCGGTATCCGGGTTCATCTTTTCCATCATCCGGTCGTCTAAGGGCAGCACATTGTAGCGAGTTGCTTCAATAATAAACAAACGCTGTAGCTGATGAAGCTTATCCGGCATTTCTTTGGAAAGATCTTTGGCCTGACTCCAATCCTTGTTTGTATCGTAGAGTTCCCAGACATCGTCATCAAAGGCCGGAAGTTTCGTATTCATGGGAGCCCAGGGCGTCCGGTGCTTGGTTACCGCAGTCCAGCCCTTGTGGTAGATGCCGCGGTTGCAAAACATTTCAAAATATTGTGTTTCGTGCCTCTCGGCGACATCAGACTGATTAAACGAGTATAGCATACTGACGCCCTCGATGGGGTCCTGCCGGATGCCGTTGACCGAAACCGGCTGGGGCAGTCCGGCTGCTTCGAGAATCGTCGGTGCGACGTCAATCACATGATGGAACTGTGAACGGACTTCGCCTTTGGCTTTGATGCCATCAGGCCAGCAGACAATCGTACCATTACGCGTTCCACCCCAGTGCGAGGCGACCTGCTTGGTCCACTGATAAGGAGTGTTCATCGCGTGTGCCCAGCCGACCGCATAGTGATTGTAGGATTCCGGCCCGCCGAGTTTGTCGATCCGTTCAGTCAGATATTCAGGTGTCTCAAGCGACTGCAGCATATTGAAGTAGCTCATCTCGTTGTAGCAGCCGTTGATCGACCCTTCGGCCGAGGCGCCGTTATCGCCGATAATGTAATAAATGAGCGTATTATCAAGAATTTCCAGCTTTTCCAGCATCTCGACAATTCGGCGAAGATGGTAGTCGGTGTATTCCAGAAAGCCCGCATAGACTTCCATTTCCCGCCGCAGTACCGGCTTAAAGGCCTCCGGCATATCATCCCACGCCGGAACTTCTTTGGGACGCGGAGTCAATTGACAATCTTGAGGGATGACGCCCAATTTTTTCTGACGGGCGAAAGTTTCCTCGCGCTGCTTGTCCCAGCCCTGGTCAAATTTACCTTTATACTTGTCGGCCCACTCTTTGGGTACATGGTGAGGGGCATGGGTGGCACCGGGTGCGAAATACATGAAAAAGGGCTTATCCGGCGTCAGTGCTTTTTGCTGGCCGATCCATTTGATGGCTTTATTACTCATATCCTCCATGAAATGATACCCCTGCTCTGGAAGTTTCTTGTTTTCAACCGGGGTCGTTCCCTCATAGAGGGTCGGATACCACTGATTGGCTTCGCCGCCGATGAAGCCATAAAAATACTCAAATCCGCCGCCGCCTGTGGGCCATGCGTCAAAAGGCCCGACCGGACTTGTCTGCCAGACCGGCACTTCGTGACATTTGCCAAACTGTGCCGTCGAGTAACCGTTGAGTTTGAGCGTCATGGCGACTGGGGCTTTCGAATTGGGCAGAACTGAACAATAGCCCGGTGCACCCGTGGCGATTTCTGTAATCCCGGCCATGCCAACCGAGTGGTGGTTGCGCCCCGTCAGCAATGCCTGTCGTGTCGGGGAGGATAGCGCCGTGGTGTGGAAGCGATTGTACTTCAGGCCGCGTGCCGCCAGTTTTTCCGCCGTTGGCGTGTTGCACGGCCCGCCAAAGGCGCTGGACGAACCAAAGCCTGCGTCATCAATCAGAATCAGCAATACATTGGGTGCGCCCTTGGGCGGACGAAACTGCTCGATAGGCGGAAACTTTGTGTCCGGGTCCTTGGCGTCATAGGTAATCAGGCCGGGCCGAGCAGTGTTTAACATCGGCAGATGGGTTCGGTCTTTCGCTTCGGCCGCACCATTGCCCGCGCCGGACGCCTCTTTTGCACCCGCAGACAAGGAAGCAATCACTCCCGCCCCCAGGGCTACCGCCGTCCCTGCGCCTAAGGATGTCCACGCTTTGAAACGATTGAATGCCTTTTCCATACGTTTTCTCCTAAAAAAATGTTAGTTATTTCATTCTTTGAAAAACCACATCATACGACCGCTGTAACTGTGCCTGAAAATACATTCCTTGCAGAATATCTTCGTCCGTGTTGTAAGCAAGATCATATTTTGACCCGGGATATCCCACATCACGCAGCTCTATGAATAATTTGACAGTGTTATTCTCCGAAGCAATATTTGCCACGGCGACATGGATTGGATTAGGATTGGAATAAACAACCTGAATCGTTCCATCCGGATTAATACCCCTGATGCGGATAACATAATCGCCGTCTGTTCGGCCCCAGTCGCCGACAAGCTTTCCATAATCGGCCTGCTTTTGGCCGCCGGAAAGAAAAAGGACGCCGGCTGCTGCGGCCGTTATGACAATCAAACCTGTGATTATGATAATCTTTTTCATTGTTTTTCTGCTAAAACAAGATTGTCAGTCCCAGGTATGGACCTTTTGCCCGTAAATCGATTCCAAATTCATTCGAACCGCTGCCGTGACT
>CAZVXR010000101.1:0-12214 GCA_964630865.1 uncultured Pirellulales bacterium
ACTGTCGCGATGAAGCCTTTTGATGTTTTGATTTCCGTAGTTGTTACCGTGGCTGTGGTTTGGTTTCTGATTGGCATTTTAGCTCAGGATGTCCGTCAGGCCGATGCCAAACTGGGATACGTCATAGGTCAGCCCGGCAAAGGGCAGATCGCCTTGGCGGTGTGCCTGTCATTTATAGCCGCAGGATACGCTGTAACCCATTTCTTTAAAACAAGTTATATAATACCTATAGCCTGTGCCGCCATCGTTGTTTTTATTGCGATGCGGTACACGGCCAGCCCTGCGACGTTGGAGCAAATGACCCAATACTGGCCGGTTGCGTATGTGTTTCGGTCGATTTGCGGTGTATTGCCGATACAAATGGTTGCCTTTGGAGCCTTAGGTGCTTTTACAGGTTGTCAGTTTGCAAAAAACACCCCTAATACCCCTAAACAGGTCTGATTTCGTCCGATAATCGGCTTTTCTTTTTTCATCATACGGTTTTTTGAATTTCATCATTGTTTTCATAACCTCATTCTATTTATGTAGTTACAGATGAATACATGAATTTGTGTCGAAAATAATCGGCGAGATTAAAAAAAGCATTACTTGCCCTATCTCAAGTTGCCGAAATAGGATATGCCAGAAAAAACCTGGGTCGGATGCCCGATTTTTACATCTGGACGCAGTTATTAGGCGTATATTAAGGTATAGGTCGAGATGGCTGAGACGCGGTTTTCAGCACAGAGCGGCCAAGGAGATAAATATGCTGGTTTTAAGCAGACAAAAGGACGAGTCGATTATGATCGGCGATGAGGTGGAAATCACCATCGTGGACGTTCGCGGCGACAAGGTCAGGCTGGGGATTAACGCCCCTCGCTCGGTTGCTGTCCATCGCAAGGAAATCTACCTCGCTATTCAGAAAGAAAAGAACAACGGCGACGGCCAGGAACACCCAGAGGATGGCAACGGCAAACATACCGCCAACAACGCCAAGGCCTCCTGATATAGATTTTGCATTGAATACCCAAAGACTCTGCTTTCCACAGGATAAGCGGGGTCTTTTTTTATGCGCAATACAGTTGCCGTGCGGGGGGTTTTGCGGTATATAGCACCTGACAAAGAAAATAGAACTTTAATGTATGGAGACATTGTATGGAATATCGAGTGGAATCGGCAACGGGCAGAAAAATTCGTCAAGCGGCATTTTCTGTATTTTTCGTGTTTATCCTGATGTTGGCGGCGGTGTTGATTACGGTAACCAATATCGGCGGCAATGATGTCGGCATCGTGGAAAAGATGTTTGGCGGCGGCAGCCTTGCCGAAGGACGCATTATTTCCGTCAACGGCGAAAACGGTCTTCAGGCGCAGGTTCTTGCGCCGGGCTGGCATTTTTTCTATTGGCCGTGGCAGTACAAGATCACCAAAATCCCAGTAGTTGAAATTAAGGAAGGCTCTGTTGGCCTGGTCCAGGCGTCGGACGGCCGGAGCCTGCCGCCGGATACGGTCTATGCGCCCGAGTGGGAACAGCCGGATAAGATGCTTAGTGCGGAATATTTTCTTGGTGAGGGCAAAGGCTATAAAGGGCCTCAGCTTACCGTGCTCAAACCCGGAAAGTATCGGCTCAATACCAAGCTATTTACCGTTACCTGCTCCCCGGTAACCAATGTGCGCGTAGGTACCGTCGCGGTCATCAAGAGCAATGTCGGCGAGCAGAACTTGACTAAAGACCGCCTTGTTGAAATCGGCCAGCGCGGCATTTGGAAAAAGCCGCTGGGCGAAGGACAGTATTATCTTCATACCCAGGCGTATGAAGCGACGATTATCGATACGCGACAGGCGACGATCAGCTACACACCCGAAAAGGATAAACCTGTAACCGCCGAAGCAGTTAGCCCGATGACCGTTCGCAGTATTGACGGCTTTACGTTCCCGGTCGATATTCGGGTTACCTATCAGATCGACCACGATAACGCTCCGCGTGTGGTCGCGACGGTAGGCGATGACGCGATGGTGCTTTCCAAGTTGGTGACCCCGTCAGTGCGGGCGATTTTCAGAAACAATGCCGAAAAAGTCAAGGCTCTCGATTACGTTCAGCAGCGTTCGCTGCAGGAAACACAGAGCAATACGTTGCTCAAAGAGGAGCTTGCCAAGTACGGCGTAACGCTGCTGGCGGTGCGTATCGGCGATGTGGGCAACGAACAGACACTCGGACTTTTGCTCAAAACGCAGACGGATCGTGAAATTGCGCTGCAGGAGCAAAAGACCTTCGAAGAACAGCAGCGAGCGGCTGAAAAAGAGAAAACGCTGACCAAAACAAAGCAGGAAACCGAAGAGGAAAAGCGCCTTGCCACCGCGGCGTATGGCGTCAAAATCGCCGAAGAAGAAAAAAAGAAGATGATCATCGGAGCGGAGGCTGAGGCTGCGCAGGTTAAGCTGATCGCCGACGCCAAGTCTCAGGCGTATAAAATGCTTTCCGAGAGTATCGGCCAAAATAACGCGGCGCTGATCGAAATTATAAAGCTGGTTGCCGAAAAGAATATTCAGATTACCCCGCAAGTGATGGTCGGCGGTTCGTCGAGCGCCAGCGACGCTCTGATGGGGACGATGCTCAAGGGTTTGCTGGATAAAGAAGCGGCGGCGGTTAAGAAATAGCATATCATTTCATTTAGGCGGACAAACACATTCCGGGAGCATGGCATAATGGCGATACGGTTTGTCCTGGGTACGAGCGGTTCGGGTAAGACACGATGGTGCATTGACGCCATCGCCGAGCGCCTGCGCATTGCGGAGGATGTACCGCTGGTATTTCTCGTGCCGGAGCAGGCGACCTTTCAGATCGAACGGGCGATTTTATCTTGCCCGGGTATTGCCGGCTACAGCCGATTGCGGGTGATGTCGTTTAATCGGCTTCAATTCTGGTTATGTAATTCCAGTCCGCAAAATGAATTATCGTCGCTGGGGCGCCAGTTGCTGGTACGCCGGTCGCTGTCGGCTTGTGCCGGCAAGCTGGGGCTGTTGCGGAATGATGCATCGGCGGGATTTTCGGGAGCACTGGCAGAACTTATCCGTCGGCTTCACGAGGATAATTGTACGCCGGAGATTTTGGCGGCAGCGGGCGGGCGGATTTTGGCCAAAGACAATGCCAATTTGACGGGGCGGAAACTGGCCGACATCGCAGCAATCTATAAGACCTATCTTGAATCCATTGATCGCCCTGAATGTGCCATGCTCAACCCCGATGCGATGCTGACCGAAGCGCGGACGAAAGTCCGGGATGCGGCGTTTTTGCGCGGGGCGAGAATCTGGGTCGATGGCTTTTCCGGATTTACGCTCCAGCAGCAGGATGTGCTGTTTGAGATGCTGGCGGTCTGTTCGGATGCCGATATTGCGCTGTGCCTGGATCCGCAGGCGATGGACTTGAATAATGCCGATTCGGAGAAGCTGGATTTGTCGTCGCTGTTTGCCCCGACCGAGCGGACGTATGTGGAGATGCTGGCAATAGCACGGCGGCAGAAATTTCAGCTAACCGCACCGGTGCTGCTCACTACGCATCCGCGATTTGAATCCGCGCCGGCGCTGGGGCGAATCGAGCGGCAGTTTTTCGCATCCGAACCCAGTACGCCGACATCGTGCGATGGGGCGGTTGAGATTGTAGGCCTGGCGGATGGGCGGGCCGAAGCGATTTATGTTGCCGAGACAATCAGTCGATTGGTGCGGGATACGTCGCTGCGGTACCGCGATATGGCGGTGATTGTTCCGCGTATTGATGCTTATGCACATTATCTGAGTGCGGCGTTTGACCGCAACGGCATTCCGTATTTTCTCGACCGTCCGCAGGGCATTGGGTCGCATCCGCTGATTGAACTGCTGACAGCGACACTGCGGGCGATTCAGTCACGGTTTGAGCTATCCCAAATGCTTGGATTGCTGAAGAACCGGTTGCGCCGGGTTGACGATGCGGCGGCAGATCGGTTGGATAACTACTGCCGCGCGTTCGGCATCAGCGGGCAGGATTGGTTTAGCGACGCCCCGTGGACGTTTGAAGACGACGACCCATTATGCGATGTCAAGCAGATTGATGCGCTGCGGCGAACTTTTGCAGCGCCGCTGCGAAAGCTGGCCGAACGGTTAAATAAGCCGCTGTCGCCGATGGAATTTGCCGAAGCGATATTTGCCTATCTGGATCAGCTTGACGTATCAAAACAACTGTCCGCTCAATCACAGCACGACCCGACTGATATGCAATTTGCCAACCGGCGCGTCTGGAAAAAAATGATAGAGGTTTTGGATGAATGTCTTCGCGTCTTTGACGGGCAGACATTACCAGCCCATGAGTGGATCGAAATTCTCCTTGATGCGTTGTCGGGATTATCGCTCAAGTTAATTCCTGCGGCAGCCGACCAGATTTTGATTGGTTCGATTGAGCGCAGCAGACATCCGGATATTAAAGTGGCGTTTTTGATTGGTGCAGCCAGCACGCTCTTTCCCGTGCCGCTGTCGGGCGAAGAATTACTGACCGAGCAGGATGTCCGTCTGGCCGCCGCCGAAGAACTTCCCCTGACGCATCCGCAGGAACAGGCGCTGAATGCCCGGCGGTATTTGTCGTATATCGCGCTGACTCGTGCCTCGCAAAAAATAATCCTGACGTTTCCGATGCTGGATGAAAAAAGCGCTCCGAGGACACCGTGGACGGGTATCGAGCGGCTTTGTTCGCTGTTTTCGGATTTGCGGATTCGCTATAGCTCCGCTGCGGCGGAACCCCTGCGATTTTATTCGACGCGGGCATTGTCCGACTGGCTTTGCGCAGCGCTTGGGCCGGATGGAATGGATGGTGAAACAATCAAAGCATCCGCACGGCGTCTTTGGGCGCACTGCAAGACCAGCGACGATGCTGACATGCGGCAGGTTGCCGATCACGCCGAATATGCGCTGACCTGGCGCAACAATGCAGAATTGGATACGCAACTGTGCCAGGCGCTGTTTCGCTGGCCGATGCGATCTTCGGAAAGCAAATTGACGACCTTTGCAGGCTGTCCTTATCGCTATTTTGCCAAGTATATTTTACGGCTTAAAAAACGCGATTCCGTCCAGTTAGAGCCGGTGGATCTGGGTGAGTTTTATCATGCCGTTCTGCATGCCCTGTTTTTGGAATTGCGGCAGGATGGGCAGGATTGGACGACAACTGACGATGAGTCCTTGCTGACGCGTTGTGTTCGGCTGGCCGAGGGGATTATTGACGATACGCCGCAGCTTGCGGCATTTGTTCGCCAAAGTCTGCATAATGCTTATATTCTCAGTGAGGCGGTGCGGCGGCTGTGTCAGTTTTTGCCCGCGATGAAAGCGGTCAGTGCGGCAGGCGTTTTTCGGCAGCATGTCTCGGAGTATGATTTTTCCGATGCCGCGGTGTCGATTGCCATTGAGCCGGGAAAGATTTTGAATTTAACCGGACGGATTGACCGCGTGGACTGTGCCGAGATCGACGGACGGCTGACGGCAATCGTGATCGATTATAAAACATCCGTTCAAACGATGAGCTGGAAGAAATTTTACAATGGGCTGGATTTGCAGTTGCCGGTGTATCTGCTTGCGCTGCAAAAGCTGACGCTGGATGGGCGTGCAATCGATGACCTCGCCGGAGCGTTTTATCTGCCGATTGAGTTAAAGCCGCAGAATGCGAAATATGAAAACACCGATACGATGCCGCCGACCATCAAGGCGCGGGGGATATTAAATGGGCGGTTTGTCGGGGCGTTAGACGCTCATTGTGAAAAGAGCAGTAAGTATTACTCATTTGCATACAAAGATGGCGAGCCGTATTCTGATTACAATCGCAAGGACGCCTTGCCGCCGGAGGAATTTGCCGCCGCACTCCATTTCGCCGAACAAAAAATCCGCGAATTGGTTGGCCGGCTTGTTTCCGGCGAAATTCGTGCTTATCCCTATCGGCTCGGCAAACAAAGCCCGTGCGAACATTGTGATTTTCGCCCGGTCTGTAAATTTGACTGGCAGCTTAATGATTACAACATGATGCCGACTCCGGATAAGGCGGAAGCGATGCAGCGGATTTGCGCGGGAGGGCAGCAATGAGCCAGCCAAAGTGGACATCTGCGCAGAAACGGGCGATTGAAACCGTAGGGCGGGAAGTCCTGGTTGCCGCTTCGGCGGGTACGGGCAAAACCGCCGTACTCAGCCGTCGCTGCGTTGAACGCATCTGCGATTCGGCGCATCCAGTTGATGTCGATCAATTGCTTGCGCTGACCTTTACCGAAGCGGCCGCCGAAGAATTGAAAACGCGTATCGCCCGCCAGCTTGAAAACATATCTGCCCTGCGTCCCGCGGATGGGCGGCTGCGCCGGCAGTTGTGCCGTCTTGACGCGGCGTATATCGGCACGATTCACTCGTTTTGCAAGCGGATTTTGACGGAGTATTTTTACCTGGCCGACATTGACCCGCGATTTGGCATCCTCGACCCCGATCAGCGCAAACTGATTCGCTCGGAAATTCTCACCGAAACCATCGAAGCTGCATGGAGCGACCCGGCGCTGTCAGAGTCGATGCAAACGCTGCTGCGCGGGCGCAATCTCCGCGGCGGGGCGTATGATTTTACCGAAGCGATCCCACGTCTGTCCGATTTCCTCGACAGCGTTCCCGACCGGGCGGCGTTTTATCATTCCGCAGCGAATGTCTCTGCTGAAACGCTGACCGGTCTCGAGTCGGCATACCTGCTCGATCAGCTTAGCATTGTCAAAGAGATGCTGCTTTTTGCCCGCACTCTCGATGCGCAGATTGCCGGCGGCCAGTATTTAACCGGCTATATCGACGGCATTCTGGCGGCGACAGGGGATTGCCTTAGTTTTTTGAACAATAACAACTTGGCAGCCTGTGCCAAACAGATACGCGACGGGTCGTTTGATCGGATGCCGCCTTTGAAAAAAAATATCGGTGTTGATAAAGTCGATGCAGAAAGAATCAAAGCGGCGGTCGAAAACGCAAGAGATAAAATCAAGTCGCTCAAAAAGCTGTGCTTTGTGTATCCTGATTATTTGTCGCGAATCGCCGAGCAAAGTACATTGCAGACTCAAACCATCTTGACGCTGCTGTCGCGGTTTGAGGATGCGTACGCCCGCACCAAGCGGCAGATGAATGTGCTGGATTTTTCCGACCTCGAACATCGAATGCTGCATTTGCTGCGGTCGCATCCCGAGGCCGCCCTGCGTCTGCGTCAGCGATTCGAATATGTATTTATCGATGAGTATCAGGATGTCAATCAGGTGCAAGCTGATATTCTAAAGCAGGTCTGCCGCGGCGACAACCTGTTTGTCGTCGGCGATGTCAAGCAAAGCATCTATGCGTTTCGCCAGAGCCGTCCGGATATTTTCCTCAGCCGGCTGGCCGAAGCGGGCGATACGCCGGACGATTCCGGTAAGCCTGTTCGTATTGATATGAATGATAATTTCAGGTCGCGCGGAGAAATTCTGGGCTTTGTCAACCGCGTCTTTTCGCGAGTGATGACCGTTTCATCTGCCGGGATGGATTATGACTGGCGAGCCGAATTAATCGCCGGATTGGACACCTATCCGGTGTTACAGGGCGATACGCCTCTGGCGCGTAAGGCGATTGAGTGGTATTTGCTCGATCAGGACGAGGCGGAGGAAGACAGCGGGGATGGTGATGACCATGATGACGATAGCGAAGCTTGCCAAGCAAACTTTGCCTTGGATGCAATTACTGCTTCACAAAGACAGGCGGCGTTTATCGCTCGTCGTATTCGCCAGATGGTCGGTGCTGATGGCGGCACGCCGGAATTTGAGGTTATGGATAAGCATACGGGTCGGATGCGTCCGGTTGAGTATCGCGATATGGTTATCCTGATGCGGGCGCTGTCGCACTGTGCGGCCGATTATGTTGAGCTGCTGCGTCTGGCCGGCGTCCCTGTCAGCTCGCAAAGTCAGTGCGGCTATTTCGCCGCCACCGAAGTTACGGATTTCCTGTCGCTGCTGAAGACGCTGGATAATCCGCTGCGGGATATTGAGCTGGCTGCCGTGCTGCGCAGCGCGATGTTCCGGTTCACCGATTCGCATTTGGCGGCGATTCGTCTGTGTGCCGGGCGGGATGCCAAAAGTTTTTTTGATGCCGCGGTGCATTTTGCTCAGTACGGTGAAGATGCCGAGTTTCGCCGCAAGACTACCGATGCATTGGCGACGCTGCAAGGCTGGCGCTCTGACGCCCAGCGTAAGCCGCTGTCGGAGTTGATCCGGCAGATTATGGATACAACGGGATTTGTCGCGTTTGTCTCGGCGCTGCCCAATGGCCCTCAGCGCCGCGCCAATCTGCTTAAGCTGAACGATCGCGCCATTCAGTTCGAGTCGTTTGTCGGCGCCGCCGACGCGGTGAATCTGTCGGCGTTTGTCGCTTTCGTCGAGAAGCTGCGTGAGCAGGAATCCGACTGGGCCCCGGCTCAGCCGGACAATTTCGCCGAAAACGCCGTAACCGTAATGACTGTTCACAAAAGCAAGGGTCTGGAGTTTCCCGTTGTGTTTCTGGCTGAGCTGAATCGACAGTTCCGTACTGCCGACTCCAACGGCGCCTGCCGGATCGATGCGTCGATGCTGGGTCTGGAATTGCTCGACCCCGATACTGGTCAGAAATGCCCCACGCCGGCCCATCAACTGATTCGATTAAATCAATCGCCTCCGGCGATCGCCGAGGAAATGCGAATTCTGTATGTCGCGATGACGCGTGCCCGCGACCGTCTGATTTTAACCGGTTCCCAGGAATCGGCCAAATGCCTGGCGTTGGTAAGCCGTGTTCAAGGCTATCCCCAACTTCCTCAATTTGAATTACTCAGCGCCAAAAGTCATCTGGATTGGCTCTTGCTTGCGATGTCCAATACGCCGACGCTTGCCGAATTATTCAAATCCGACCGGAACGGCTTTGCTGAAGAGGACCTGTTTGTTATCTCACGCATCCCCAAGGCGGAACTGGACATCCTGGCAAGCGACATCCAGCAGCGCAAGCGTCGCCGGGAAAAGACTGCTGAGCTTTCATCCGCTGCCGCTGGCGCCTCGCAGGCCCAGCAGTGGTTCGCCGCGCTGCATCGTGATCTGACCTGGCGGTATCCGTATGCTGACATGACCGAGCTGCCGGCCAAGTTTTCGGTTAGCGCCCTAAGCCATCGTGATGATGAATTTTCCACGCCGAAGTATGATGATAGTTTTGACTTTAAGCCCTTAACTGGCCAGCCGCAAAGCGATGCTCTCGAACTGGGAAGTGCGGTTCATCTGGTATTTCAGCATCTGCCGCTGTCGGCTTCCGTTGACGATGGCGCCGTCGAAAAAACAATCGCCAAATTAGTTGCCGAAAATCAGCTTGCAGGCAGCGTTGCCCGAAAGATTAACCCCGTTGATATTGCCCGCTTTTTTACAACTGAGCCGGGACAGTTGGCCATCCGCCACGCCGGGGATATCCGTCGCGAATGGCCCTTTACTATCGCCCTTGATGTGTCGGCGTTGGGCTTATCCTGTCCCGGCGAATCCGTAGTGGTTCAGGGCATTATTGATATGATTATCCCAACCGAAGCAGGGCTGGTCATTGTTGATTTCAAGACCGATAAAATCGGGCTGGACGCTGTTGCTGGACGGACTTTACATTATTCGACTCAGATTGCTTTATACGCCCGCGCTGCCGGGATGATTTTGAAAAGGCCGATTGCTGCAGGCTTCCTATACTTTCTGCATCTCCGATTGGCGCATCCTGTCCAAATCCAGCAAGTTGACCTGAAAGCCGCGGCATTATAGGACATTGGCTGTTTATAATTTAAGTTATGGGGTATATGGAATTTATTTTTATTTTTTTATCTTCATTAATGATATGGAGTTACAAGCAATTATTCAGCTTGAACTTGAACCGAAACTCACGATAGTTTATAATTACCCTTGTGATGAATGACATGGCTTCGGCTATGGGGGTTGTGAAAAAACAAGTGTTTATCTGGCAAAGGGGATTACGATGAGTCGTTTTTACAAAACTATGTGGTTGCCGTTTTTGGAACCGAAAAAACGAATTTTTCTGCTTGCTCTTGCTGCCTACATTGCTCTTTGTTGATTGTAACCAGAGTTAAGACAATTCTTTTTGCGAAGGGAGAATTGGGGCCGAGTTGACTCGGCCTTTTTTTACGCGCCAAAAAACACCCTTTACAGGATTTTGGTTACGACGAAATGGGCAAACACACAGATTTACCCTTGCACTGTTCGATGGGTTTAAGGCGTGACGTCAGGGCGGCGGCGGCGAGGCAGACGATGCCGCAGGGGATAAATGCCCAGGCCCAGCATTTCAGGTCGCCCATCCAGCCGCCGAGCAGGGGGCCCAAAATGCCGCCAACACCATAGGCCAGAAAGACTTTGGGGTAATTGGTATTAACACGATTGACGCCGAAATAATCCGCGGCGGCGGAGGGGAACAGGGCAAAGTTGCCGCCGAAGTTAAACCCGAGAATTGTCGCACCGATATACAGCCCAATTTCGTACTGGCCGAGGACATAGAACAGCAGCATCATAATGCCCTGTGAGCCATTCATCAGGATAATCGAATTTTTGCGACCCAGTTTATCCGAAATCGAACCCCAGATAATACGCCCCAAACCATTGGTTATCGCATAGAAAAATCCCATCGCGGTATTGGCAATGACGGCGGCTTTGGCCGGGGGCATCCCTTTGGCGGTCAGGACATCGACGCCGAACAGCTTAATGATGCCAATGACCATCAGGCCGGCCATTGTCCCGGCGGCATAGCCGGTAAATAGAATCCAGTACTGGCCGGTGCGAACCATCTGAGCTTCGGTCAGTTCGATGGAAGATGGCGGGTGGACGCTGTTCGGATTCGTCTTAGCAGCCGACAGAGCAAAATGCTTTGGCGGATAAATCATAAAAATCGAGCCGATGGATATTACGGAAATAAAAATCAGGCCGTAAAGTTTGAAAATAGCGTTAGGACTCATTCCATCGCCGTAAAAACCGTTCCAGCCGGGGGTTAGATTGATCCACTCGCCCAATTTAAATCCGCCGGTGAGCATAATCCACAACATCGCCCCAAAACCACAGCCGGCGACAGCAAAGCCGGTAATCATTCCCTTTTTATCGGGAAACCACCGAATCAGGATAGCAATCGGGCAGACATACGCCAGCCCAATACCCAGCCCGGCAAGAACACCTGCGCCCAGAAAAATACCGAGGAAATCTGTCCCCGCAAAACCAGCCAACACATAGCCGCTTCCGAGGATCAGGCCGCCTGCCAGCACTGTTAGACGCGGGCCAAAGCGGCGTTGAACTCGGCCGGAGATAAACGCCATCGACAAAGCGAACATCACAAGCCCTGCGGAAAAAATCATCTGGGTTTGCAGACGGGAAAAGCCGTAAGGCATTTTTGTCAAAGGGCTTGCGAATGCAGACCAGGCAAAGTTTACCCCGATACAAAACTGAACGAGGATGCCCGCTGTAACTACGACCCACCTGCTGGGTGCTGCTGATTGTCTATTATTGTGCATCAATGAAAGCCTTTCTAATTGCGACTATATGCGACTGAATTGAACCTGTCAACGTATCAAGACTATCAGGAACACAGATTGTACACTTGACTGTATGCCGCGAAATGGGATAATGGTGTATATAAACCGAAATTTAACGATTTTTGGAGATGTGATATGTTTAAAAAGGCGACATTGGAATTATTGACATTGGCGATAGTGACTTCGACGGTTTTGGTAACTGGCTGCGAAAAGAAGTCCCAATCGGGAGCGCTGATCGGCGCCGGCGCTGGCGCCTTGGCCGGACAAGCCATTGGCCGCAACACAACAGGAACACTGATCGGCGCAGGAGCCGGAGCGATAGGCGGGTTGCTGATCGGCAACGCAATGGATAAATCGGATGAGAAAAAAACAAAGCAGGCCGCTCCGGCAGCCTCTGCATCTTCCGATCAGAACACCGTTACGGTGTGGCTGACCAATTCCAATGGGTCGCAAACCCCGGTACGGCTGACCCGTAACGCGGACGGCACCTATACCGGCCCCAAGGGCGAACAGTATCCGACTATGCCGACCGAAGCTCAGCTTAAGCCTGTCTATGGGATTCAGTAAGACTCGGATTTAGCCGGAAAATCAAGTAGGTGCGGGTTTCAACCCGCCCTTTTCGCATCATCCCCGCACTCATGCAGGCGGGTGTGGAAATCCAATTGTTTC
>CAZVXR010000102.1:0-7529 GCA_964630865.1 uncultured Pirellulales bacterium
GGCTCATCCAAAAGACAGCGTTTTCGTATCCTGCTTCGGCGGCGGCTGAGGCAGATTCCAAACTTTTGATGCGTACGGTCTCAATCAGTCGCCCTTCGGAGACTTTGAGCAGGGCTAAGCCGGCTAATATCAGTACTACCAAAAGAATCAAAACCAGCACAAGGATCGAGCCTTTGCGATGATTGTCTGAGGTTATCTGTATATTCATAGCATATCGTCCCATAATCATTACCGTGGCCATGCTTCACGCAGCAGCGTTGCGAATTTAATCTCGATGGTTTTGCCCTGAGCATCTTTGAGTGTAAAATTGGTATTGATGCACCCGCCTCCCTGTCCGCCGGAGGTTAAATGGCTGAATATCGCTGTGGATTTAGACGTATCGATATTGTTGCAAAGAGTCTGTGTCGAATCAAGATTTGCCGTTTGACGCGAATTGCTGTTGATCGCTCCAATATTGTCGACAACCCGACCCAAATCGAGTTTCAGCGTTTTGTCGTCAAGGTAATAGAGCGCATACCCGTCGCCGGTATTGGAAAATTCAAAAGCGTCCGCCGGCGGATTTTCCGGATCAAAGGGCTCTATCCAGTAGCGAAATTCCACAGCCTGACCTTCGGCGACGTCTTTTCCTGTTTTGGGAACCGCGATGGTAAATGCCCCTTTTTTGATGGTATAAACGGTATAGTTGACAATATTGGCTTGTCTTCCCATGTGTTGAAGGGAGGTCATCGCCGCTAAGCTGTCCAACCGATCTTCGCCATTGGCGTCATCGTAGATTTTCTTCCACGCACGCGAAGACCCCGAAAGAAGCACCGTAACGGCGGCAATCGGAATGGCAAGTATTGCGATAGCGATAACCAGTTCGATAAGTGAAAATCCGGGTTTGGTTCTGTGCATAGGGTTTATCATTTATCCTCCGGATTCATCTTTGCGAACATAGGTTGCCATCACATAGGATGGGTCATTTGTGCGAATTTCTCCGGTTTGGTGATCCAATCGCCACTGAATCGTTGCTTGAATCTGCCGGAGTGTTACCACTGCGACGCTATCGGTTTCAATGTTCTTCCAGGCAATCGTAACGGTCATCGGTAAACCATCGACGGTAATTTTAAATTTATCTTTCCCTGAAACCGTAGTAAATCCCGGATCGATTGACGGAAGGTCGAAATTTTCATCGCCGCCGGTCTTTTTCCAGTTATCCAGTATCAGGCGGGCGGTGCGGGTGACGGTAATCTCTGCCTTCGCTCGTTGCGCCATCTGCGATGCGAAATACTGATAGCCGATCGCTCCAACCGACAGAACAATCAGGATCATTATCGTGATAACCAGCTCCAGCAGAGTAAAGCCCTTCGGCTTCCGCGTCGGCTTTGAATTATTAAAATGATACTGTGCTTTATCCATAGATTTTATCTATCCGCCGGCGATACGCCGACACGTCGGTGAAAATATAAAAGAGGGGGCTGTCGCCGACAACAGCCTCCTCCGAAATTTGCTTTGAAATCAGCCGTTCAGCTTATTCCCAACTGCCATCTGCTTTTAACGTTTTTGAAGCAGGAGTTTTGGGTGCATTACCCTTGCTGCCTGTGACGGTAATCACGGCAACGCCATCGGCACTGACGCTGTCGATATTATAGTCACCAGCATCAAAGTAGGTTCCAGTCAGATCCGCAGTGGTAAATCCCAGCTGGGTCATCGTTGTTCCTGCGTCCAGTTTACCGCTGAGGGCCTTGGCCTTCGTGCTATCTTCGGCAAAATAGACGCGGACGGCGGATTTGATGGTGCCAGCGGTGGCGTTTGCTTCCGACCACTTGGCCGAATCAATTCGACCACGCATCAGCGGAATAGATGCCGCGGCAAGGATGCCGACGATCAGAACCACGACCATCAGTTCGATGAGGGTGAAGCCTTTTTTAAACATAGTACTGTCTCCATAAAAAAGTAGTAACGTTACTTGCCGCCGACCCATCGGCGACCATTTAGGTACGTTGATATGCAATTTATCGTTATTAAAAAGCGTCGACTTAACGTAAACTTTCGGAAAATTAAACCTGTATCGAGAAAACCGGCAAATACATTGCCATCACGACGACCATAACGATTGAGCCGACGACAACGATTAGGATAGGTTCCATCATTCCCGTCATGAACGAAACGAGGGCATCGACCTTTTTTTCGTAATATTCGGCCGTTTTTTCCAGAACCGGCACCAGAGAGCCGCTTTGTTCGCCAATCTGTGCCATTTTTACCGCGACACCCGGGAAAAAACCGGCGCTTTCCATACTTTTTGAAATGCTCATTCCTTCAATGATCCGGTCGCGGGTTCGTATCACTCCGTCCCGCAGCAGTTCATTGTTTGAAAGTCCGCTGAGGATTTGGAATGCATCCATGACGGATACGCCGGAGGAAAGCAGCGTCGAAAGTGTTCCGCAAAATTGAGCGACAAAGGCCATTTTTTTTATCGGACCAAATAGTGGCGCCTGAATTGCAACCCGCGACATCCACAGGTGCCCTTTTCGTGTCTTTGCAAAAATAACCACCGCGGCGATCAGGATCGCCTGTCCAAGAAGGATATAGACGGCATTGTGCATCAGGAATGTATAGCCTGCCATAAAATAGCGTGTGAATGCCGGTAATTTACCGTGAAATTGTTCAAACAGGACCATAAATCGCGGAATGATCAACGTCATCATTGCAATCACAATGCCGATAATAAATACGACAACAAAGATCGGATACGCAAGGGCGCCGCGTACTTTACGGAGTAATTTATCGCGATTTTCATAATACACGGCCATCCGCTGCAAACAGGTGGTGAAAGTACCTCCGGTTTCGCCCGCCTGCAGCATGGCACAAGACATTTTGTTGAACACCTTGGGATAATCCTGGGCGATTTCTGAAATAGACTGTCCCTGCTGTACCCGTTCGGACATATCTTTGAGGACATGCCGGAAATAGGGATTTGTTACTTCTGCGGCAATGGTTTCCATCGCCGTAGTGATGGGAAGCCCGCCGGAAATCATGATTCCCAATTGCCAGCAAAACGAAGCCAAATCCTGTGACTTGATGCGCTTGCTTTTCTGTGCGGCGACCTGATTGGCCGATTCGGACAATCGTTCCCGTACGGTTACAGGGGTTAAGCTCTCATCTCGTAAGATAGACAAAATCTCTTCCTGTGAATTGGCCTGACGGGCGCCTTCGCGGCAACATCCCTGGCTGTCCCATGCTGTGTATTCGTATATTTTCATAGCACACCAAATCCCTATTCAATATTCAGAGTTAATCCTGATACACTGTCGTCATAAACCAGAGGGGGGGTTTGTCAAAAAGTCAGCAAGCCGGTGGTTTTTACGGCACCGTCTGACGAGGTCTTATAAAACAGCATTAAAAGATAAAAGAATGAGCAATTTGGCGTACTTTCTAAAATCGGATTTTATTCCAGTTATTCGCACACTCTTGCTTTGTCCGATAATGTGAGATTGAAAAGTCATGCTATTGCGGAGATTGCATCGGCAGGTTATACTTTTCTATCAACTATCAACTATTGACTATGAACTAAGGAATTGTGATGGAACAACAGTTTATTTTGAAAGTAGCCGAGGAGCTCAATATTTCGGCCAAACAGGTCGCGGTTACCGCCGAACTTCTGGCCGAAGGGGCGACGGTGCCGTTTATTTCCCGATACCGCAAAGAAGTAACCGGCAGTTTGGATGAAGTGGCCGTAACCCATATTCGCGATAGATTACAGCAGCTCAAAGAGCTTTTTGCCCGCCGTGACAGCATTTTGGCCTCGCTGAAAGAGCGAAATCTGCTGACCGAAGAATTGGAAGGTAAAATTCAGGCTGCCCAGACCCTGACGGAGTTGGAGGATATTTATCTGCCTTATCGGCCCAAACGCAGAACCCGGGCGACTATGGCCAAAGAAAAAGGGCTTGAGCCGCTGGCATTGCTGCTGCTGGAGCAAAAACCCGATGTGTTGCCGGAGATTTTGGCGGCGAATTTTGTTAATGCCGAAAAGGGTGTCGAATCGGTTGAGCAGGCTCTGGCCGGGGCGCGGGATATTATCGCGGAAATCGTCAGCGAAGATCAGGCCGCACGTGAAGCGGTTCGTCGACTGTATTTTGCCGAAGGGACAATTTCCACCAAAGTCTTTGAAGAAAAAAAAGTCGAAGCGGCCAAGTATCAGGATTATTTCGACTGGACGGAACCGGTTTCCGCTGCGCCATCTCACCGTGTTTTAGCGATGCGCCGCGGGGAAAATGAGGGCTTTCTGATGCTGCGGATTCTGGCTCCGAAAGACAAGGGCGCGGCGTTATTGTGTTCCCAAATGCTCAAAGGCAATACACCCTGCACCCGCCAAGTTGCTCTTGCTGTGGAAGATGGCTACGACCGTCTTCTGTCTCCGTCGATGGAAACAGAAGTCCGGCTGGAAACTAAAAAGCGAGCTGATGTCGAAGCGATAAAAATCTTTGTCGACAATTTACGTCAGCTTCTGCTGGCATCGCCGCTGGGACAAAAAAATGTATTGGCCATTGACCCTGGATTTCGCACCGGCTGCAAGACGGTCTTTCTGGATAAGCAGGGCAAGCTGCTCGGTAATGACGTGATTTACCTGCACGCTGCCGAACGTGAAGCCGAACGCATCCGGCAGTGGTGCAGGCAGTATCAGATTGAGGCGATTGCTATCGGCAACGGTACCGCCGGACGGGAAACGGAAGAATTTATCCGCTCTATCGGACTTGATGCGCAGATACTGATTGTGGTAGTCAATGAAAGCGGCGCTTCGGTCTATTCGGCATCCGAGGTTGCACGTGAAGAATTCGCGGATTACGATCTGACAGTACGCGGCGCAGTATCTATTGGTCGCCGTCTGATGGATCCGCTGGCTGAACTGGTTAAGATTGATCCGAAATCCATCGGCGTTGGTCAGTATCAGCACGATGTCGATCAGTCCATGCTCAAGCAATCGCTGGATGATGTTGTCGTTAGCTGTGTCAATAGCGTCGGCGTGGAAGTAAATACCGCGTCCAAACAATTGCTGATGTATGTGTCGGGACTTGGGCCTGCATTGGCGCAGAAGATCGTAGAATACCGTAATGAACACGGGCCATTTGCCAGCCGCAAGGCACTGACGGAAGTTCCGCGTCTTGGCGCCAAAGCATTCGAGCAGGCGGCGGGTTTCCTGCGGATTCGGGATGCGGAAAATCCACTCGATGCCAGTGCGGTTCACCCGGAAAGTTATTCAGTGGTTGATCGTATGGCGGGTGATTTGAATTGTTCGATAGGGCAGCTGATGACAGATTCAGCTCTGCGATCGAAAATCAAATTGGATCGCTATAAGACGGATACCGTCGGCCTTGAAACGCTCAACGATATTATGCAGGAATTAGCCAAACCCGGTCGCGACCCGCGCAAACAATTTGAACAGTTTAAATTTGCCGAAGGGGTTACCAAAATCGAAGACCTCTGTACCGGAATGAAACTGCCCGGGATTGTAACCAATGTTACCGCCTTTGGCATATTTGTGGATGTTGGCGTTCACCAGGATGGGCTGGTTCATATCAGTGAGCTGGCGGATCGATTTATCAAAGACCCTGCCGAAGTTGCCAAAGTCCAGCAAAAAGTGATGGTTACGATCATGGAGGTGGATTTGCCCCGCAAGCGAATCCGTCTGTCAATGAAGCAGGGCGGCTCTGAGGGCAGGTCGAAAAATCAGCCGCAAGGTACCCCGGCAAAGCCGCAGCCCCGGCAGCCTGTCGCCAAACCCGCCGGACGATTGATCGACCAGCTTCAGTTGGGAGATGTCAAGCGTTCACGATAAGATACTTCGCGGATATGGAGCCAGAAGCGTGAAGACGTCAAACAGGCTGCACCCATACTTTGGGGGACGGCCTGTTTTGTTTAAAACAGTCTCCTTAAAAAGTTTTCGTAAATTGGGGTTGCGGTCTTGTTTTGCGGTATAAATGTGCTATGATGACTTCCCCGGTATTATTGCGGGCGTATGGATGCTTTGAAAGAAGTTGACATGGCAAAAAAAATGACAATGCTTTCCAGTGCGGTTTTCTGGGTTCTGACGGCAATCTTGTCCATCTTGATCCAGGGCTGTACTGTCGGTAAAGACTACAAAAGTCCTCAGATG
Source organism: uncultured Pirellulales bacterium (assembly GCA_964630865.1). Taxonomy (GTDB): domain Bacteria; phylum Planctomycetota; class Phycisphaerae; order Sedimentisphaerales; family Anaerohalosphaeraceae; genus Anaeroglomus. Next base: position 6,134 of record CAZVXR010000102.1, read on the forward strand.
ACGATGCCTGAGCAGTGGTCGCAGGATCCCAATGGCAGTTTCACCGCAGCCCAGGACCCCAACCTTGTCGGCTGGTGGAAAATTTTCGCCGATGACAGTCTGAATGCTCTTATTATGCAAGCCATCGAAAATAATCGCGATGTCAAGGCCGCAATGCATCGGGTCGATGCCTCACGCGCATTGCATGATTATACGACGGGGCAGTATTATCCAAATGTGGATGCGACGGGGTCTTATAGCCGTGTGCGGCCCAGCAAAGACGGAGTTGCCCAGTCATCGACAGATCCGAAAGCATTTGATCTGTATTCGGCGGGTGTTGATGTTCTCTGGGAGGTTGACCTTTTTGGCAAAATCAGGCGGGCGGTCGAATCTTCACAAGCGTCTTATCAGGCCTCAATCGAAGATTATCGCAATGTGATGGTGGTGTTGCTTGCGGAAGTGTGCCGCAATTATATCGATCTTCGCACAACGCAGACGCAGATTGTTTATGCCCTCGATAATATTGACATCCAGCGTCGGACGATGACCCTGGTACAGGGACGTTACGAATCCGAGATCGTCGGCGAGCTGGATGTTCGTCAGGCCGAGGTCAATCTGGCTAACACAGAGTCGGCAGTTCCGCTGCTTCGTATTCTCGAATCGGCGGCGATCAATCGCCTTGCGGTTCTGCTTGGACAAATGCCCGGCACATTGAAAGATCAGTTGAGCGAAAATAAACCCTTGCCTGTGGTACAGGCGACCCCGACGATGGGCGTTCCTGCTGATTTACTGCGTCAACGGCCGGATATTCGGCGGGCTGAACGGCAGCTTGCCGCACAAACGGCGATGATAGGCGTTGCCACCGCCGACCTTTATCCCTCTTTGCAGCTTACCGGAACATTCGAAATTCGGTCCCGTCAGTTGTCCGGGCTGGACGATATTCACAATGAAGCGTATTCTTTTGGGCCGGGTCTGCGATGGAATCTTTTCGATGCGAATCGAATCAAAAACACTATCAAGATTGAAGAAGCGGGTACGCAGGAATTGCTGGCCAACTGGGAAAGTACGGTTTTGTCTGCCGCTGAAGAAGTTCAAAATGCGATAGTATCCTATACCCAGCAGCAGTATCGCAAAGTCTCGCTGGATAATTCGGTCAAGTCGTCGCGTCGTTCGGTGGAACTGGTTGAAAATTTGTACAAAAATGGGTTGGTTGATTTCCAGAATGTCCTTGATTCGCAGCGAACCTTATTTCTTCAGCAGGAAAAGCTGGCCGAAAGCGAGGGGGCGGCTTTAAAGTCTCTGGTTTTGTTTTATAAGAGTTGCGGAGGCGGATGGCAGGCCGGAACGCTTCACTATAGCAACCCGTAGGTCTATGCTTATTGCGATATGAAAGGCAGGTTATCGTTTATGAACAAAA
>CAZVXR010000103.1:0-12813 GCA_964630865.1 uncultured Pirellulales bacterium
GTCGAAGTCAAGAAGTAACGCTGCCACCGCGCGGGCCACGCCCGCGCTCGGCGCGGGCGTTTGACAAGCCCGCGCCGGCAGCGGATTCTCCGCCGTCATGCACGCCGACTGCCGGGGACTCCCGCTCACCGCCGCGAACGCTGCTGCGGTCGATCGACGGCGGGGTGTTCTTCTTTTTCCTCGCCGAGAAAATTATCCGCTATTTTGACGCCATATCCAAGCGGGACTATTTCCGGATGTATTGGTTCGAGATTCCGCTGCTGGGAATTGTTATGTTTGCAATCCTTGGCGCCGGGCGCTGGTACACCGGCGACTCGCCGGGAGAATTCGCCCTCGACACGGTCAGTGTCTATCTGGCGTTTCAGGTCGTCGATAAATTGTGCCGCAGCATGGTCAGTCTGGCGTCAAAGGGACACAATCCCGCACGGTCGCTGACAACGATGTTTGTGGTGCTGATCCTCACCGGCGCCGGGATGCTGATGCTGCCCAAAGCGCACAATCTTGAACAAATGAGCTTTACCGATGCAATCTTTACCGCCACCAGCGCCACCTGTGTTACAGGGCTTACAACCAAAGATACCGGCGGGGATTTCACTTTCTTTGGACAAGCTGTAATCTTGTTTTTGATCCAGCTTGGCGGACTGGGTATCGTCATTTTCGGCGTGGTACTGGGACTAATGCTTGGCCAGTCGATGACCGTCCGTGAATCGGCTGCGATGCAGGATTTATTAAGCGAAGATACGCTCAATCGCATCGCTAAAATGATCGGCTTTATCTTCATCGCAACCTTGCTGATCGAAGCGACCGGAGCTGTTCTCCTGTATCCAATGTGGGATAATGTGCCGGGACTTATTACCAGCTCAGGCCAGAAATGGTGGGCCAGCGTCTTCCATTCCATCAGCGCATTCTGCAATGCCGGGTTCGGCCTGCTTCCGAAAAATTTGATGGACTACAGCCAGTCGCATCAGATTTACACTGTCATTGCCACGCTGATAATCGTTGGCGGGATTGGATTTAGCGTCTTATATAATCTCGTCGAGGTCAGCTACCATAAAATAATATCCCCGTTTCGAAAAAAAAATACGAACACCAATCTGCTGAATGCAGAACCGCGTAAACGACTCCATTTGCAGACCAAAGTCGTCCTGAGTACTACGCTGCTTCTGATTGTTGCCGGAACCGTTCTTTTGTGGCTGTTTGAATATTATTCGCCCAATTCCAATGCGGACAAGCGATGGTGCTCGGCGTACTTTCAATCCGTCAGCGCCAGAACGGCGGGATTTAACAGCGTCAATATCGGGACTCTGTCCGAAGGCAGCAAATTGTCGCTGATTTTGTTGATGTTTGTCGGCGGTTCCCCCGGTTCGACCGCCGGCGGTATCAAAACAACTACTTTTGCCGTAGTGCTGATGGTCGTTTTTGCTACTTTGCGAAAACGCCGAGAAGTAGAAATATTCAAACGTTCTATTCGGCTGGTTGTCATGGGAAGGGCTATCACGGTTGTGGTGCTTTACACCGCGATTCTCCTGACGGCAACCCTGGCACTGTCGATTACAGAACAAAATCGCTTCATTCTGCTGGATATTATGTTCGAGGCGTCGTCGGCGCTGGGCACCGTAGGACTTTCGACAGGAATCACCCCGTCTTTGACAATCGCTGGAAAATGGATTATTATAGTTACGATGCTGGTTGGCCGATTAGGACCCCTGACATTGCTGACGGCGCTGCTGTTCAACGTGCGATCCGGCAAATATGAATACCCCTCCGAACCGCTGGTGGTCGGATAGAAACTCCTTTTTTTGGGAAGGAAAATAGATGAAACGCTTTGCAGTCATCGGACTGGGACGATTTGGAAAAAAGCTGGCTCTGGCGCTGTCGATCAGCGGCGCCGAAGTCGTCGCCATTGATAAAGACCGCGAGATCATTGAAGACATCCGCGATGATGTCAGCCATGCCGTGCGATTAGACAGCACCGATATCGACGCCCTGAAGGCACAGGGCCTCGACAAAATAGATGTCGCGATTGTCGGAATGGGACAGGCAGGACACGGATTTGAAGCGGCCATTCTGACCGTCGTCAATCTCAAGCAGCTTGGCGTCCCTTTGATCTATGCCCGTGCTGAGAATCTGACCGCCGGACAGGTTTTTCTGGCCGTCGGAGCAACTGAGATCGTCTATCCTGAAATCGAAACCGCCCAGCGATGGGGATACAAGCTCATCGCACCGCACATCGAGGAGAAAATCGACTTCGCGCCAGGCTACAGCCTGGCTCGACTCAAAGCGCCGGACAGCTTCAATGGGCAGACCATTATGGAATTGCAGCTCAGGCAAAAATACAACATCAACTTAGTCGCCGTCAAGCGCGGAGAAAACGCGGCCGACGAAGAGAAAGACGCGGTCATCAACGTCCCAATGCCCAGCACAATTATTTATAGCGACGACATCCTAATCGTCGCCGGTGCCGATACCGATCTGGCACGGCTGCCGCAGGAATAAAATAGTAGCTCTTAGTCCTTAGTATTGAGTTCGTAGCTGGTAAAATGAATCCATCCGCATCCAATCGTTCGTCGTCCATCGACCCTCGTCAATTATTCGTTTCCGACCTTGACGGCACGCTGCTGTCCAGTGGAGCAGTGCTGTCGCAATTCAGCCGGGACAATCTCAGGCGGCTGCTGGATGAGGGCATGCACTTTACCGTCGCCAGCGCACGAGCCATCAACGAAATTCAACCCGTTCTCGGCGACCTGCCGATTAAACTGCCGGTTATCGCCATCAATGGCGCATACCTGACCGATTATCAAACTGGAAAACACCTGATTATCAACCATCTTGAAAAGTCCATCGCCAGTAACCTATTTGAAATTATTCGTGGTATGAATCTGTGGCCGTTTATCACCGCCTTCAATGGCAGCGAAGACTGCCTGTACTATCAAACCCTTGGACATCCGGCGATGCAATGGTATTGCCGGGCGCTGTCGGCGCTAAACGACCGGCGCTTACGAGAGACCCAAAATCTGGCTGGAACGCTCAATGAAACCATCATTGCATTGGCCGTCATGGGCGATAAAGAGCCAGTAGGCGAACTGTCTGCGGTATTGAAAAAACAATTTCCGGGACAATTAGAGAGCTTCTATTTTGAAAATCCGTATTCGCCCGGCTATTGGTGGCTGACCATTCACGACAAAAAAGCCTGCAAATCCATCGCCCTAAAAGAGTTGATGGAGATAAAAGGGTTCAAACAAGAACACTTAACTGTCTTTGGCGACCACGTCAACGATCTCGGTATGTTTAAGCTGGCCAGCCGCGCGATTGCACCCGCCAACGCCGAAGACCAGGTCAAAGCCATCGCCACAGAAATCATCGGAACCAATGACGACGATAGCGTCGTCAAATACCTTTTGTCCCGTAATAATACAGCACGCATCCTCAGCGATTTTTGAGAAAGTCGCGGACTTTGGGAAATTCAACATACCCCGCCGCAAGATACACCACGGCTAATATCCCAAGACCTGCGACAAGCTGAACCCACAGACCCACCTGCGGCAGGAAGCGTAATGCGATACCGCACACCCCTACAACAACTGCCAGAATCAACCCCGGCACAAGACTTTTCATGTAACCGACTGTCGCCGACGGAATCCGCTGGCTTAGCCCCGCTATTTGCAAGACAAACCCAACCCCCTCGCCGAAGAATACCGCCCAGGCAGCCCCAGCCATCCCGTATCCTTGAACCAACGGCACAATCAGCGCCGCAATGATAACAATGCGTATAATCGTAAATGTTCGGTTTTGTTTCAACTGCGCGGTGGCGATATAGAAATTCCACAAAATCACCCCGTGCGCCCGAAAAAAGACCGCCCCGGCCAGTATCGCAAAGGCCGCCGCCGCTGCATCATACTCCGGACGCGATGCGAGAATCAATATCGGCGATGCCCACACCGCAAAAAATACCGCCAGCGGAGCGGCCGCCAGCGTCATCCAGCGGGACGAGAGCATTAGCCCCCTGCCCAGCGATTCGGCATGATCCTGCCTTGCCGAAAACGCCGGCAGCAGCAGCTTGCCGACAATCTGCATCGCAATATCCCGCGGGATGCGCGTCAGCAATGCGGCCATTCCATAGTATCCGACCTCCGCACTGCTGACCATTCGCCCCAGAACCAGCACATCGGCATACAGCGCTGCCAGCGACAAAAGCGGCATCCCCATCAGCCCCCGAGCAAAGGCAAACAGCTTGCCCATCGCCTGCCGGTCAATCGGAAAATACGGCCTAAATGGACAGATCACAAACGACAGGATAAGCCGTACCACACCCTCGGCAGCAATACCGATAATCAGCGGCCAGGCATTCCGTATCCACACCGCCAGCACAATCGTCAGAAGCGTCCCCAGCAGCATCGTCCCCTGATTGAGGATGACGTACCTGCCGAACCGCAAGTGCTTTTCCAGCAGAAACGATGCGGGACTAACCATCGCGTTGAACGCCACCGCCAAAAACGCCGCCCGCAGCAGGGAGGTCAATTCCGGCTTATTGAGAAATCCCGAAATCAGCCCCGCCAGCAGCACACCCAAAATCGTCAACCCTATCCCCCGCAGCGATTGAAACCACCACGCCGCGTTGAGAAATCCGGGCGTATCGCCCTGCTTATTTTGAATCACCGACAGCCGGATTCCCGCTTCGCCCGCGGTTTCAAACACCGTCAAGACTACCGCACAGAGTGTGACCAGCCCCATATCCGCCGGTGCAATCAGCTTGGCCAGCACCACCGACCGCGCCAGACGCATCGCCCGCTCAAAGCCGACCGCCGCGGTTAATATCGCCCCGCCCCGGGCAATCCGCCCGCGCAATGTATGTACTTGTGTGTTCATTTTACAATTTCAAATTTACAATCTTAGTGATACATATCTGGCAGACAGGATAATCGCCTTTATATGTGTCCAGCTTAATTGTCTCTGCACTGCGGAGACAATTTTCTCATCCGGCATTATCTCCGCAAAGCGGAGACAATGCCGCAACTGTTTTTCACTCCAGCCATTACCATATTCTGATTGTAATTGTCGTGCCAGCGAAACGATAATTTGTTTGCCATATTCTGCCCGCTGGTCTTTTAACACGGCGTGATTAACCCGTTTTCCAATTTGCCAATAAAGCATACTCAATGCGGCATTGACCTCGACGGCAACCTGCTGCTTACTTTGTTCGATTAATATTTTAATTTCATTGAAAACGGTATAGTTTAGCTTAAACCCCAGGTCGCTCATATTTACATCCCAGTCAACAAAACTCAGTTAATAGTCTCTCAGACACCCTGCCAACTATAACCACGGTCATTTTGCATTATTCTCACAACATCAACATTTTACTGTATATATCGTAAAAAGTTAGCCTTTTCAACGCTTTAATTTTCGCTCAGACTGCTGGAATTGCGTCCTTGACATTTCGGCGGCGAATTCTTATAGTAACTCCATTGAAAGACTATACTTGAATTTGGAAAGGGAAAAAACGATGGGAACCAAAGGCATTGAAATTGTCGGGATGGATGTTAAGGTACTGCTTGACCTGCTGAATCGGGCATTTTGTGATGAATGGCTGGCGTATTATCAATACTGGATCGGCGCCAAGATTATCAAAGGCCCAATGAAAGACGCCGTCACCGCAGAACTGGAACTGCACGCTACCGAAGAACTCAATCACTCGCTGATGCTAACCAGCCGCATCATTCAACTTGGCGGCACGCCCGTCAACAACCCCAAAGACTGGTACAAGCTCACCAATTGCGGCTACGATGCGCCGGACGATGTGTATGTCGAGGCTATCCTCAAACAGAACATTAAAGGCGAACAGTGCGCCATCACCACCTATAAAAAGCTGATGGAGAAAACGCAGAATACCGATCCGGTAACCTACAATGTCATCCTTCAGATTATCCAGCAGGAAGTCGAACACGAAGAAGACCTGCAGGCCTTGCTGGAAGATATCGAAATGATGATGAAGCGGCGGTAGGTCGCTATTTGCCTCGCGCCAGCCGGGCGAATTCCTCGATGAGAGCTTTGGTGTGCTTACCGCAGACACCGCTGCCGATGGTTTGCCCGTCAAAGGCGACAATCGGTACAATGTCTTTGGTCGTTACTGCCATCACCAGCTCGCCGCACCGGGCGGCCTGTGCCGGCGTGAGATTTTGCTCCAAAATGCCCAGCCCGCAATTTTGGGCAATCTTGACGACAATCGAACGGGTAATGGACGGCAAAATATCCGACCCCAAAGGTCGTGTAATCAAGACCTTTCGCTCGGTATCGACCGCAAAAAAGGCGCTGCCGGAGCCTTCGGTGATTTCGCCGGCGTCATTGACCAAAATCGCCTCATAACACCCCTTTTGCTCGGCAACCATCTTGGCCATCACATTCGGCAGCAGATTGAGCGATTTAATATCACAACGCTTCCATCGCAAATCCGGATAGGTAATTACCTTAATCCCGTGCTCTTTCTCGCCGGGCTTGTCTTTGAGTTCATTGACCGTAAGAAAGAAATTCGGCACTAACCCCTTGCCCGGCAAATGATTACGCGGTTCTGAGCCGCGGGTGATATGAAAATACAGGCGTGCATTGTCGTAACCTGATTTCTCGTATGTGGTTACGACCTTTTTTTCGACCTCTCCAATGTCGACCCCATCAATCCAGATTTCACAGAGACTGCGGGCAAACCGCTCTAAATGCTCTTTAAGGGCAAAAATCCGTCCATCGTAGCTGCGCAAAACCTCATAGACACCATCGCCAAAGAATATGCCCCGATCCTGATAGGCGGCACCCAATTCGGTAATCGGCATCAAATCATTGTTGACCATCGCAAGTTCCATCTGCGGCGTACTCCTCTATATAAAGACTATAAAGACCCACTATTAACAATTAAGATGAAAAGGCTATAACACTGTATGTCGTCAAAACAAGACGAAAAGCATACGTTAAATATACCCAAAAAATCGCAGAATGAAAGCCTTTGCGAGAAAAATTTGAGGGTCGGGTTATTTTTTTCTTTACATTTTGTCGACAGACTATAAAATTGTCGGTCTTTACTGTGTCATTAGAGTGGTTAATATAAATTGTAGATAAATCAGGAGTTGCGATGTACGCGATTATAGAACAAGGCGCAAAGCAGTATAAAGTCTCTCAGGGAGACGTAATTGAAATCGAACTGACTGAAGTCCCGGCCGACGCCAAGACAATTGAGCTAAATAAGGTTCTGTTTGTCAGCGATGGCGAACAGGTTAAAATCGGCGCGCCCTATCTGGAAGGCGCCAAAGTGGTCGCCAGCTTTAAGGTATCTGCCGCCGAGGCTGTGGTCAAAGGCCCCAAGATTTTGGCAGGCACGTTCCGCCGTCGTAAAAACAGCGGCAAGAAAATCGGCCACCGCCAAAAATACCTTCAAGTAACCATTGACAGCATCGAAGCGTAAATAACGCTTTGTATTCCTTACCCTCCATCGCCCGGCTTGACCACCGGGCGTTTTTTTTGCGCAACACTTTCCAATCGGCATTACCTTCACGGCAAAAAGAAAAACGAGAGAGCTTTGGGGGGCAGAAAAATAAAGTTGAGAAGTAAGCCAAAAAAAGTCTTTAATTCAGGTCATACTTCGCTACAATAACAGCAGTTTATCAGGAAATGATATGTCCCAAAATCTGATACAGATTATCTTCGTTGCCGTTGCCGGAGCGGCTGGGGCATTGAGCCGCTGGGGTATCGGCAGACTGATGGTGCGTCTGTTGGGAACGGGCTTTCCCTACGGCACGCTGATTGTCAATATTCTCGGCTGTTTCCTGATCGGCCTGATTATGCAGGTCGGGCTAACCACCACCCGCATCTCGGAAACTGCCCGCATCGCGCTGACCGTAGGCTTTCTGGGGGCGCTGACGACCTTTTCCTCGTTCAGCTACGAAACCCTCGCTCTGGCAGAACAAGGCCGCTGGCTTGGCGTATGTTCCAATATCGCCCTGAACGTCATATTAAGCTTATTCGCCACGCTGGCAGGACTAGCCGTGGCCAAAACCCTATGTGGAGGCGCCGCCTGATGACTGATTCAACCGGAAAACAAACGCTGCTGCGTATTTTTCTAAGCGAACACGATAAATTTCACCATAAGCCGACGTATCTGCAAATTCTGGAGCTGCTGCGCAGGGAAAAAATCGCGGGGGCAACGGTGCTGCGCGGCGTGGCGGGTTTCGGCGCCAAAAGCCACATCCACAACGCCGCAATTCTCGATATCAGCAACAATCTGCCATTAGTCATCGAGGCCGTTGATACCGAACAGGCTATTCGCGGCATTCTGCCCAAGCTCGACCCGATGATTGCCGACGGGCTGGTTACACTGGAAACCGTCGAAGTCATACGCTGCAAACCTGTCAATCCACCTCGTTAAATCGGAAAATAACCATGCACAATCGCGCGTTTTCATACATCAAAACATTCTTTATTGTATTTGTTCTGTGTGCTATTCTGCCTGCCGCGGCAGCCGAGAAAGAAAAACCGCTCTTTGATTACCACCAGTCACAGCTTGGCAACGGGCTAAATGTGATTACGCTGGAGGATTTCTCCTGTCCGATTGTTACCGTACAGGTTTGGTATGGGGTCGGCTCTAAGAATGAGAAATCCGACCGGCAGGGTTATGCCCACATGTTTGAGCACATGATGTTTAAAGGAACGGATGTGGTCGGGCCCAAGGACCATTTTCAACTGATAACCAAAACCGGCGGCACACTCAATGCCTACACCAGCTTTGATAAAACGGTCTATCACGAAACACTGCCGGTCAGTCAAATTGAGCTGGCGCTGTGGCTGGAAGCCGAACGGATGGCATTCCTGAAAATCGACCAGCAGGCCTTTGACACCGAACGCAATGTCGTGATTGAAGAATTGCGGATGGGCGAAAACGAACCCTACGGCACGCTGTACAAGAAACTGGCCGCGGAGGTCTTTACGGTACACCCCTACCGCTGGACACCTATCGGCAGCATCGCCTGCCTGCGGGCAACGAGCGTCGCCGACCTGCGGGCATTCTGGCAGCAGTATTATGTCCCCAACAATGCGACGCTGATTGTCGTCGGCGCCATCAAGCACGACGAGGCGGTCAAGTTAGCCCACCGTTACTTTGGCTGGATACAGAAACGCCCTGCCCCGCCGCAGGTTACCAAACGCGAGCCGATGCCGGAGAAACCGCGGACGATTATCATCGACGACGAAAATGCCCCTGCGGGGATGGCAGGCTATATCTTCCGGACCGTGCCCGCCGGAGACAAGGATGAATCGGCGCTGGACTTTCTGGCGGAAATTCTCGGCGGGTCGAAAAGCAGCCGACTGTATCGTGATTTGGTAGCCGAAAAACAATTGGCCGTGCAGGCTTCCGCGATGACATGGAATCTCCAGCAGGACGGCGTATTTATGGTTGGCGCTGTACAGGCTCCCGGGACTGACGCCAATGCCATCCTAAGCCGCATCAAAGACAGTATTGAGCGCATTCAAAACGACAGCGTAACTGCCGAGGAACTGGAAACGGCACGCAATCAGAAATTGTATTCGATTGTTACCGACAATCTGACGATTGACAGCAAGGCAAGCGTTCTGGGTAATGCGGCGGTTATTGTCGGCGACTTGAACTATGCCAACACGATGCTGGACAAGATGCAAACCGTTACCGTCGCGGATATTCAGCGCGTGGCCAAGACCTATCTGCAATTTAATCGGCGGCTGGAAGTTACCGTCAAGGAAAACACCAAGCCGGCAACCAAAGACGATGAAAACGCTCCAATTACCGCTGCGCCGGAAACTCAAGCTCCCGCCCCGGGTCGAACGGACGAAAAACGTCCAGCGGCATTTCCGGCCAAAGCTCCGATTGCCAAACCGCAGGCTCCCAATGTATCACTGGCTTATACCGAAAACCGTCTGAAAAATGGCGCGCGGGTATTAGTAGTGTCCAATCACGAAACGCCGTTTGTCACCGTTAAGCTCGGACTATCCAATGGGGCGACGACGGAAAACAAAATCGGTACGGCCAACTTGGCGCTGCAAATGCTGACGCGGGGAACAAAAAGCCGCACCGAAAAAGAGTTGTCGCAGGAACTGTCACGGCATGCGATTTCGCTGGGCGGCAGCGCGGAAATGGACTACAGTCAGGTCAACATGGCGTGCCTGACCGAGCATCTGGACAAGGGAATGAAGCTGCTGGCCGATGTCGTTATCAATCCTGTTTTCGACGCGGGGGAGTTTGAAAAACTCCAAAGGCAGACGCTGACCTCACTCCAGATTGACGAGCAAAATCCAGAATACTTAGCCGATAAGGAATTTTCACTGCGGCTCTACGGGCAGCACCGCTACGCTCATACCATCGTCGGCGAAAGCAACGATATTCAGAAGCTGACACCGGAGGATTTGAAAAAATGGTGGAGCCATAATGCCCGCAGTGAAGACGCGGTACTAATTTTCGCGGGTGATATACAAGTAGATACAGCCATTGCCCTGGCGATGAAATATCTGGGGGATTGGAAATCGCCGGATTGTCATTTTACGGGACCGGTCGCAGATTTTCCCAAAGAGGATAAAACCCAGATATGGCTGGTGGATAACCCCGGCAGCGCCCAGACGCAAATCCGCATCGGCTGCCGTTCGATTACCCGCAAAGACCAGCCGGATTACTTTATCAGCCGGATTGTCAGCAACTATTTCGGCGGCTCGTTCCACAGCTGGGTCAATGAGACTTTGCGGGTCGAGAAAGGCCTGACCTATGGTGCATCTGCTCAATACGAAGCCCAGCAGCTGGCCGGGCAATTTGTCATCAGTACGTTTACGAAAAATGAATCCGCGGGCCTTACGGTACAGACGATTCTGGATTTGATTCAGCAGCTTCGTGAAAAACAGCCAACAAGCGAAGAACTGGATTTGGCGAAGGATTACATTACCGGCAGCTTTCTCCGCCGGCGCGAAACCCCACAGCAAATCGCCGACGACCTATGGCTGCTGGAATCGGAACGGCTGGATAAAGACTACTTTGATAAATTGCTGAAAGGCGTTACGGCAACCAATGCCGCAGATTGCATCAAACTGACCGACAAAACCATTCTGCCGGGGAAACTCGTTATTGTCGTTGTCGGAGACGCTGCAAAAATCAAACCCGACCTGGAGAAGATAGCGACAGTAAAGGTTGTCGAAAAGACGAACTGATTTTGCAGCGATGAACGTAACGATTAAAAATCAAACATTCAAGGTGGCATTGATGACCTTGTCTTTGATTTCCATCCAGGATACGGACAATCGCGATTGACTGCAGTCGAGGCGACAGCAATCTTAAGTTGACACATCCGCCGCAAGAAGCGTAGACAACAGAGTACCCCTTTCCAAGGGTTTCCACCCCGGACTATTTTATCACTCTCCCTCCGGTATCTCCAAAAAGACCTTTTCTGCAGAGCTTTGCGGGCAAAAAAACAGGCCTGTTCATTCACAGGCCCGTGGGAGTTTGTCGCGATGCGTCAAAATCCAGATTTAACTTGGACGTACTTTTGTAGCTTCCATGCCCTTGCGACCTTTGGCAGGTTCAAACTGAACCTTCTGGCCGTCGCGGAGGGTACGAAACCCTTCGGCTTCCAGATTGCTGTAATGGACAAAGAGGTCCTCGCCGCCATCGTCCGGAGTAATAAAACCAAAACCCTTTTTCTCGTTGAACCACTTTACTGTACCGCTGCTCACATTAATCTCCTTGGCTCACTTAGAACCACATTGCAGACCCCTCGTTGTTTCAATTTGTCCGCGCCCCGAGGGAACCTGACACGGCATTGTTCTACTATAAAATGTATCTGATTTTTACAATTTGTCAAAATAAAAATCGACATTTCTCGAAAAAAATACTTATTTTGCTGTTTTTTTCACAAAATTTGTCATTTTTCCGTAATTTCGTCCTCGTCGAACTGCATAGCGGCTGAGTTGATGCAGTACCTTAGGCCGGTCGGGCCAGGGCCGTCGTCGAAAACATGCCCCAGATGGCCGCCGCATCTGGCACAAAGTACCTCGGTTCTGACCATTCCAAAGCTCGTGTCTTTGCGTTCAACAATGCTATTAAGCTCGGCCGCGGTAAAACTCGGCCAGCCGCAATGAGAGTTAAACTGCGTGCCAGTGCTGAAAATAATGTTTCCGCACCCAGCACAGACATAGGTTCCATCTTTTTTTGGCTTTAGATAATACTTGCCCGTATATGGACGCTCCGTGCCTTTTTTTCGCAATATGTTATATTGCGTTGGCGTTAGGTTTTGCTTCCACTGTAAATCCGTTAATTCTGTTGTTTTAATATCCATTTTAACATCCTTTAGCAGAATCGGTGCGGCCTGTGCCCCCTGCTTGCCGCTTCGGTCAGAGCAACCTGTCAAGAAGACAAAGAACATCGCGTAATAGACGAAAAAGACTGTATTCATTGCAAAAAACTCCGATTTGCTCTATGGACTGTACGAGCATAACGCAAGCAGAGTTCTATTTACCCTGACCTGACAGACTGAGTAAAAAACACTTTGCATTCTGGATTGGCATTGGGGCAATAAATAAAAAAGGCCCGTCGGTATCCGACAGGCCTGTCTGTTCTGCTGGGTCAATCGCTCTACCTGGCTGTCTGGGCTGAGGTTGCTTTTTTTGAATTAGCGCTTTCGACCAAAACTACCAAATCTTCGACTGTATTTTTCAAATTGACCGCTTGCGAATTCAGCTCCACGGCGGAAGAGGCAGATTCCTCGGCATTGGCCGCATTCTGCTGCGTTACATGTTCCATTTGAGAAATGGATTTATTGATTT
>CAZVXR010000104.1:0-16585 GCA_964630865.1 uncultured Pirellulales bacterium
GGGTCTTCAAACAGGCTGTTGGCTTCATAGTTTTTGCCGTAAAGATTTTTCCAATATTCCAACGGCTTATTTACCCAGTCAATTTTGACATCATATTTGCCCTGAGCTTGATAGAAAATATTATAATCCGATTTTTGAACAATCGATTCGCTGGTTGGAAATATACTGTAAATCTCGGAGCCTTTGTTTCTGTAATAGATATTTCTTTCAAATACAAGATCGCCGGTTTTTTCGGTTTTGGACCCTTTTGGTAGATAATCGAAATCTTCTACCGGAGTCTCCAGAATATGGATGTTGCCCCAGCTTGAATCATTATCGGCAAGAATGTTATTGGTGACAACATTTCCAATTCCTTTTACAAACATCGGAGAGATATATTTTACATCTCGTAAACGGCAAACAATATTATTTTGAACGATAACGCCGTTTGAATGGTCATCAACATAAATACCGGCAAGTATTCCGTCGGTTACGGCTGATTTAGAGTCGTGGACAAAATTATTTTCGATTCTGTTTCCAGTCCCTACACCGTAAAAGTTTATCGATGCACCGTCGGAAGAATCCTGCATAACATATCTGCATTCGTTATTAAAGACCGAAATATTGCGGGTAAAGAGATAATCATAGCGGTTTTCCCAAGTCACTTCCCTGCCGTAAATGCTCTTCTTTTCACCGGAACGAAGTCTTGACAGTTCCCAGAAGACGCAGGAAAATACGCTTATTGCATATCTGGGAGTTTTTTCGATAAGATTATTGGAAACGTCGATGTCGCCTGCCTGCACGATCTCGATACCACTGGCGTGACCAACCAGTTTTCCGCAGTTTCTGATGTGGTTATTGCTGATTTTGTGGCCTTTATTGAAATAGGCCTGTTCGAGATTCGGGATTTCCTTATCTGGAAGATAGTATCCCCAAATGGCAATTCCATTATGCAGTGAGTCTTCAATCAGATTTCCATAAATCTGATGACCTTCATTGGCACCCAGCATGGCAATCGCGGACATGCCGGAATTTTTAATATTGCAGTTTTTTAAGGTAATATTTTTTGTGTTCTTAAAAAATACAAGTCCATCACAATTTGACTCCCTATACCATGCATTAGGGTCCCCCTTAAAATCTTTAAATGAATAGCTTATGGTGTCACTCAACTGCAGTTTTAGATTTTCAAACGTAATATTTCCAGCCGGTTCACTTAATGCTCTGCCGCGAACCTCGATGAGATGAATAGATGCGGCGGCAACGATGGACTGTTTTTCGATTGGCCGTTGTCGTGGAATATAGTAAACAATGCCGTCTTTTCGGTCGAGGAAAAATTCGCCGGGCTTATCGAGAAATTCCATGGCACCCCTGACACAGTAGCGGTTCCGTGAAAACATGGTATAAAGCGGATTAGACTCGAGGTAAATTGATTTTGAACTAAAATTGACATCCGAAACAGGTATTATTGACATAAACCAGTTCCAATTTTTTCCGCCGTCCCATTCGAGATGCTGGCCGCCCCAGTACATGACCTGGGCATTTTCAAAACTAAATTCACTTATCTCGCCATCTTTGAAAACAACCACAGGTTTATTTGAATCCGTGGCAGACCTTGTTCCATCTGCCGCCGTGAAATAGCCTTCATTGGGAGTTCTTGCCATAACACAAAGCAGACCATTTTCCATCATATTGGAAAACACCCAATCCTTGCCGACGTTTGCTTTGTAAATAGCATCTTTGTAAAGCGACCAATTTTTTATTTCTTTGCCGCCGATAAGAGTAACCTCTTCTTTTTTGTAACCTTTGTAAGTCACCCGAAAGCCGTTATTTCCAGAATCTCTATTGTCAAATGAAAGTGGCTTATCGAGATAATAGGTGCCGCCTCGGATAAAAACCGTAACATCAGACTTGAGGCCTTCATGGACCATCTCACGAACGGTGGCTTTGGCCTTTTCAATGCTTTTGAAAGGCTTTTTAACCGTGCCTGAGTTTTCATCATTTCCCTTGCAGCCATCAACATAAAAATCTGCATGAACCGATGAAGTCAATATTATAGTTATCACAACAGCCAATAATTTTTTCATGCAAAAGTTCCTTATATTAAATAAATATGCAGTTAGAATTTATTTTAGAATACAAGTACCTATCAATTCGTCATCCACAACATTTGAACCAGCGGAATCTTTGGGTACAAAATAGACGACTTCTCCAGAGAGATTGGCAAATTCTTTGAGTGGAATCTTGATATCCGGCTCAAAGCAGATCGGCTTCATGGTGCTCCACCCACGCACATCCACGGCAAGGCCATTTGGACGAACCGATTCATCTTTCTTGGGCTCACCCAACGTGCTCAAATCCAAAATCAGGTTTCTTTGAAAGTCGTAATCTTCCATCTTTGCCGTCTGGTTATCTTTGGGTTTGACATAGCCTTCAATTGCATCCGGATCGAATGAAAACAGAACGGGGCCTCGCATCAGTGCAACGCGTCCGGCTTGCACCATCCGTCCTTTGACCCATCGCCAAGTCATCGGCATGTCCAATTCAATAGTATCGCCATCTTTCCACTGGCGCTTGATTGGGAAGTATTGCCCACCCTCGACTTTTTTCGCCTCCTCCCCATTCACCCGAACCGTTGCCATCCGGCACCATCGCGGGATGCGCATGGACAAGGAAAAATCCACGGACTCAGCCGGTTTGACGGCGATTTTGACTTTTCCATCGGAGGGGTAATCCGTGGCTTGCACAAGTTCAACATCCACGTTGTTGTGCTTGAATTTCCACGAAGAGCGTTCATAGAGGTTGATCAAAACGCCATCATCGCTTTTATAGTAAACCCATTCGGGCAATTTGCTGACCGCCCGCCGGAAATTGTTTGGACAGCACCAGAAGTCCTCTTTGAAATACTCACGTTGCCCGGTAAACGGGACGTGCATGCACAGTTTTCTCCCAGCCGGATCCTGTGCGCCGAACAGGCCATTATAAATGGCGCGTTCCATTACATCGCCATACAATGAATCACTTTGATACTGCATCATCTGATCCATCAGTTCCAACATATACACAGTGGAACAGGTCTCCGCCCATTTTTCTCCCTTTTGCCGGAAATTCCAGTATTCTCCATACTCGCCCGTGCCGGAATTCGTGCCTGGAATCAGCATGCCGCCCTTGACGAACAGACAATCCAGCGATCTTGCCCATCGATTGTCCGTGTTGTTCAGGCCTGGAACAAGCCGAATGAACATGACCTGGCCGCACGATCGTTCCAGGTCGGTATAGGTATGGATGATGGGATTGTCCGCGGCTCCTTTGATCGTCATCTTGACGGCTTCAGTCCCAACCGCAACCACTTTCTGCTCGGTCTTATTGGGGTCCTCGCTCTTTGGGGCCAATAAGGTTTCCGGCGACCCCATCCAGTTTAAATAGGCTTTGTCGTTCGTTGCTTCATACAGTCTTGCAAACGTGGTGGGCAAACCAATGTGCTCAGCCCTAAAGGGAGTCTGCGAAGCATTATCCATAATCCAATGGGCGAGTTTGGTTGCCGCCTGCAGGGACCGATCATCCTGGAAATACTCGTGGTTTGAGATTAAAGCGTGAATAATGTAAGCCGCTTCATGAACAACCCACGGCTTTGTTGTGCGTTCCTCGCCATCACACCAGCCAATGAAACCATCGTCATCCTGATTGGCATATAGCGCGTTGAAACAATCGTCCTTAAGGGCTAATAGCCTTTTATCTTGCGAGTAAGCCGCC
Source organism: uncultured Pirellulales bacterium (assembly GCA_964630865.1). Taxonomy (GTDB): domain Bacteria; phylum Planctomycetota; class Phycisphaerae; order Sedimentisphaerales; family Anaerohalosphaeraceae; genus Anaeroglomus. The sequence continues at coordinate 3,730 of CAZVXR010000104.1, forward strand.
AAACGAACTATCGCGTCTATGTTTTTTCCCAGACCGACATAACCCCAGACAGCCAGCTTGCTATCGTGTTTGCCGTCCACTTTGATGAAGGGTTTTAGAAAGGTATCTTTGATAACATCCTCGTCAGCCATGGCGATTATATTTTTTTGAATTGTCAAGTCCACACGACGACCGAGCTCTCCGCCAAGTTTAACGTCTGTAATTTTTACAGGACGCAGGTTGTTTTCTTCGGCCAGGAGCATTCCGGGATATATCAGGCTGGTTATAATAAACGCGAAAAACGTCAACTTGTACTCTTTTATAAACATGTTTAACACTCCTAAAAATGGGGGACAATACCTATGTTAATCGTTCGAGATCCACTTTCTCGACACATCTTTGCTCACGCCGTTCTTATCCATTGCATTCTGCCAGTCCGCCGTATTCATCCGTCTTCAAAAACTCCACTCAAAATCCAGACTGCCTGTTTGTGATATAAATTTCCAATTCCACACACACCACTATACAGCCTGACACCGAATTTACAAGACATTTTTTTATCCACAAAACCTCAAAACAATATACTCACATAGTCCTTTTGCAGCCCAAGCGCAGCGTCGGGCTGGGTGTAGGACACCCCACCCCCCCTCGCCCTGCAATGGCAGCTTTACCGCCAATCTCGAAAGCGGATATTATTCTACATGGAATCATCCCGCCGTACAAGGCAGTGGCAGTTCATGCACCGGTCTGTGCATCAACAATGTTGGCGATATCGGAGGATTCTATCGTTGCCATATCCCGTAGTTGGATCAACAAAGATTTGTCCTGAAGAACGGCCAGTTTTTTGACTATGAGGTCGGGCCCTTAACCAGTATAGAGGCCGTAAACGATCAGAATGATTTGGCTGGGTATTACATAATAGGCGGTTATCACCGCGACTTTACTATTATCGACGGCAATTTTGAAGAATTTAATGTGCCCAATTCTATCTTTACAGCAATTTTAGACATGAATAATTATGGCTGGCTGGTCGGCACAACTGCGGTGTTCGATACGGATTCAGGCCGATATATTCAGCATGGCTTTCTTGCAAAGCCGGTTGCTGCAGGTAATATCGATGGCAATCCCGGCGTGGATTTTCTGGATTTGGCTCTATTGAGCCAGCATACAGTAACCAAGAACTAATTTCAAGCACGGAGGTTAATGTGATCGGTAGGCAGGAACGCTGGCAGGAGGATTTATTTGTGGCCTGCCCCTTATCCTCTTTGGTTCCGGATGATCATATCTTAAAACGGGTGGATGCGATTCTGGATTTATCCTGGCTGCCGGATCATAGTTCCTTAACCCGAATTCGCCAACGGTGGGGTATGGAGCGTTTTAAGCAGATCTTCCAGCGGATTGTCCGTCCAGGTGTCGATGCCGGTCTGGTTGGCGGCAAGACCGTCCATATTGATGCGACCCTAATTCTCTCCTAATTCTCTCGCAATCTGCCCGACATGATCCAATATCAACGCTGGACCATACGCGTATTGATGTAAATCCTGCTTTCGGGTAATGCCGCTCAGTACCAGCACGGTTTGAATCTCCGACTCAATCCCGGCGATGATATCCGTATCCATCCGGTCGCCCACGATAACCGTTTCTTCGCGCCTGCAGTCCAGCTTTTTCAGCGAATGACGCATAATCAATGGATTGGGCTTGCCGATATAATACGGCGTTCTGCCCGTGGATAACTCGATAGGCGATATCAACGCCCTACACGCCGGGACAATCCCATGTTCGCTCGGCCCAGTCAAATCCGGATTGGTACCGATTAATCGCGAACCGCTCAAAACACATCGAATCGCCGCTTCAATCTTTTCGTACGTATAATCCTGCGTCTCGCCAAAAACGACATAATCGGGGTTTTCATCCGTCAAAACAAAACCTGCTTGACGCATTGCTTCTTTGATGCCGTTTTCACCGATGATAAAAACCCTTGCCCCAGGCTGCTGTGAAGCCAGAAAACTGGCTGTGGCGATAGCGCTGGTCATAAAATGCTCCGGCTTCACCTCAATACCCATAACAGCCAGTTTCTCGGATAATTGTCTCGGCGTTCGCTCGGAACTGTTAGTCAAAAAAAGATATTTTTTCCCCGACGACTTCAGCCAATTTATAAAAGGCCTGGCCCCCGGCAGCGCCTTTGTGCCGTGATAAATCACGCCATCCATATCGCAAATAAAAGCTTTTTTTTGACGTACTATTTCAAGTGTTTCCATAATCCACTTTCTCTTGAATAAAATTTTTGTATCATTTTTGCCCTCTGCGGTAGAATAGTAATATGAATATTATGGATTGTGGGGCTGTTGAAAAAAATAGCATTACAAATAAAAAATCCGCCAATCATAATATCCCGTTTGAACAGTCTTTTTTAACAATGAAATTGTCATCCAGTGCCATATTTTTTTGGTGCAGGCAATGTCCGTGCTGTTTTTATTCCACATATTCTGCTCTAACAATAGACATTAGAATTCTATCGGGTCCTTTTTATAAAATCAGTTCCGCCAATTCCAATGTGGTTTCCTGATCGCTGAAATGGGTTTTTGTTGTACCGATAATCTGGTAGGTTTCGTGGCCTTTGCCGGCCAGCAGAATAATATCATCCCGTTTGGCGGTGGAAATTGCAAGTCCAATTGCTTTTTTGCGGTTGGGTTCAACTAAAACAGTGCTGCCTGGGGCTTTTTGTGAAAAGCCGCACAAAATGTCTTTGATGATTATTTCCGGCTCTTCTGTTCGCGGGTTATCGCTGGTTACAATCACGATATTGCTGAGTTTTTCGGCAACCGCCGCCATGCGCGGGCGTTTGGTTTTGTCCCGGTCGCCGCCGCAGCCGAACAGGGTGATCAGCCTGCCTTTGCACAAAGGCTTTAGGGTATTGAGGACATTGAGCAGGGCGTCATCGGTATGGGCATAATCGACAAAGACGCGAATTCCCGCTTTCGACAGGGCGGGTGAGGCAACCGGCTCAAGTCGGCCGGGGACGTTTTTTAGGGCCGACAACCCGGCGGCGATGGTACTGAGGTCAAATCCGGCGGCTAAGCACAATCCCGCCGCGGCCAGAAGGTTGCTGATATTATGGCGACCGGGCAGGCAGGTCTGGACTTTCTCTTTATAGTCGTTAAATACGATTGAAAAGACGCTGCCGGAAGCGTCCATCGACTCGACCTCGGCGGAAATGTCCGCTGGTTTGTCAATTGCGTACCAGAAGATGCGAACGCGGCATTTTTCGGCTATTTTTGCGGAGTATTCCGACTCGGCATTCAAAATGGCGATGGCGTGGGCCGGCAACTGGGTAAAAAGCTTGGTTTTGGCGGCCAGATAGTCCTCCATGGTCTTGTGGTAATCCAGATGGTCGCCGGTTAAGTTGGTAAATGCCGCGGCGGTGAAATGAATCCCCGCCAGCCGCTGCTGGTCGAGGGCGTGGCTGCTGGCTTCGATCACCATATATTCGGCGCCGTCTTCGACCATCTGCCGTGTAGCTTTGGCGATGGTCAGCGCATCGGGGGTAGTCATTGAGGCTTCTTCGGTGGTTTTGCCCGCCGACAGAATAATGGTTCCGATAAGTCCTGATTTATGTCCGGCCTGCTCGATGACCGAGCGAACCAGAAAACTGGTCGTAGTTTTTCCGTTAGTGCCTGTAATTGCAAGATTTGTGAGTTTGCTGTTGGGATTGCCCTCCGCCGCCTGAGCAAGCAATCCGAGGGCATAGGCGGTGTCGTTGACCAGAATGATTTGAGCCGATCCACAGTCTGCCATTTTTTGGCAAACAAGGTATGCGGCGCCATTTTTTAAGGCTTGCGGGATATAGCTATGGCCATCGGCATGTACGCCCGGGACGGCGACAAAGATATCGCCGGGCATCACCTGTCTTGAATCGGCACAGACCCGAGAGGTGTTTCTGCGAGCGGAAAGCACTGCCAGCAGTTGTGTAAATGTCATAAATTCCTTATAATAATTCAGAGAAAAAGTTCGTTTTTGCAAAAATACGCTGGATTTTAGGCCAGCCCTGCTTCCGTTAGCGAGTTTCGGTTGCTCCGGGGGGAACAAAGCTGTACAATAGCCGCCATTCGACAAGCAATAAAGGATAATTATTGAGTAATTTTCGGCGTTTTGAGCCGAAAAACCTGAGAAAATACAGAAAGATGTTCGAATGAAACGAAGTTTATTTAGCTTCTGCGTTTTGTCTTCACTTTTTACTGGTACGGTGTGCTTTGCCGCAGCGGCAGAGGAGGTCGATTATATGGCTATCCTGCTGGATGGCAAAAAGCTGGGGCATGCGATTCACACCCGTACCGTCGAAGGGGTCAAAGTTACGACGACCGAGGAGATGAGTCTGCTGATTGGCCGCGGCGAATCGGCAATCAAGTACAAAGGTAAAGAAACCAGCGTCGAAACCAATATGGGAAAGCCGCTGGCGTTTGAGATGGTTCAGACCATCAGCGGAATGGAACAGGTTCGCAAGGGTATTGTTCGTTCCGGTAAAGTAAAGATGTCCGTTCAAAATGGTCCGACGACTCAAGAGCAGGTCATTGACTATCCGGCTAACTCGCTGATGGTCGAGGGTATGAGGCTGCTGCAATTGAAAAAAGGGCTCGCGTCGGGGACAAAATATGAAACGCTGATTTTCCGGCCCGACATGGATGAGGCTCTGCCTGCGACGGTTGAAGTCGGCGGGAAAGCCATGGTGGATTTGCTGGGAAGATCGCTGGAACTGACCGAGGTGAAAGTCTGTATGAAAGTCGGCGAACAAACGATCACCGTAACCAGCTATGTCGATGAGGAATGCCGGGCGTTTAAGAGTATTGTTCCGATGATGGGGATGAATCTGGAATTGATTCAGTGTGATAAGGAGTTTGCTCTGGGTCAGGATGATGTGGTGGATTTTCTGGACAAGCTGACAGTTGCCTGTCCGGCTCCGATTGTTAAATCCGACCTTGCCGGGCCGATTACGTATGAATTGGCTGCCGCCACCGATAAGCCGCTGATACTGCCGACAACCGATACTCAGACGGTTAAGCAGCTTGCTCCGGGCCGGTTTGCGGTTACGGTTCAGCCGATTGCTGCGCAAGAGGGTGTGACTTATCCTTATGCCGGCAGCGACGCGGACATCAGGAAAATGCTTGAGCCGACCGAGTATCTGCAATGCAAGGAAACTAAGATTTTGGACATGGTTAAATACGCGGTAACCAGTCCCGGCGACGCTGCAAAAGCGGCCTTTCAGATTGAAAATTTTGTCAAGGGATATATCACCACGAAGGACTTGTCGGTAGGTTATGCTTCGGCATCTGAGGTGGCGCAAATGCGTCAGGGCGACTGTTCCGAACACGCGGTACTGTCGGCGGCGATGTGCCGGGCGGCGGGCATTCCGTCGCGTGTGGTGTGCGGGCTGGTTTATGCCGACGCCATCGGTACGAAGAAAAACGTCTTTGGCGGGCACATGTGGACGGAAGCCTACATTGGCGATAAATGGGTTCCGCTGGATCCAACGCGGGCTCCAAACGGTTTTTCGGCAGGGCATATCGCTCTGGCGTACGGCAACGGCGAGCCGACGGATTTCTTCTCGATGGTCAATACGCTGGGCTGTTTTAAGATTGAAAAGGTAACTGCGCCCTCTTCGCCCAAAGTCAGCAACCCGCAAGCGAAGACGACTCCATAAACCAATAATTCATGAAATCATAACCTTCCGCGTGTGTCATGCCGGATCAAAACCCCAATACCTGTAATGTGAATGGGGCGGATAAAATTGCTCAAATCAAGTTGTCTTCTATCTGCTTTATGTATTAAAGCCGCTGAATTTGTCGGCTTGACATTTTGGATAAAACCGCTATAGTCTTATCGATTGTGGTTATGCGGGGTAAGTCTGCCCTCATTTTTGCAGATTTTCTACCGCATCGCAGCCCGGCATGACGCATAAGTATTTGCTGTAATTCAAGTTAAGAAAAGGATCACTGGAAACTAAATGGCACAGGTAAAATTGCCCAACGGGGCGGCAATGGATGGCCCCGACGGAATGAGTGCATATCAATTTGCCGAAAAGATTGGTGCGGGTCTGGCTCGCGCTGCCTTGGCGGCGAAAGTTAGCGGCCAATTGGTCGATTTGTCTTACCCTGTTACAGGGGAGGTGGTACTTCAGATTATCACAGGTAAAGACACAGAGGGCGTTGATATTCTGCGCCATAGCTGTGCCCATATCATGGCCGAGGCGATTTGCTCGCTGTGGCCGACGGCGAAGCTGGTCTATGGTCCGACGGTTGTCGATGGATTTTATTATGATATTGATCTGGATACGCACATTCGTCCGGAAGATTTTGAGCGAATCGAAGCCAAAATGGCGGACATCATCAAGGCCGACCGGCCTTTTGTTCGGATTGAGATGACGCGCGAGCAGGCTCGGCAGAAAATGGCCGGCGATATCTATAAATTGGACAATATTGACCGTGCCGCCGGCGAGGTGATCAGCTTTTATCAGCAGGGCGATGGATTTATGGATTTGTGCCGCGGGCCGCATATTCCCCGCACCGGCTCGATTGATCCGAAGGCCTTTAAAGTGATGTCTGTCGCGGGCGCCTATTGGCATGGCGACGCCAGCCAGAAAATGCTTCAGCGGGTTTATGGTACCGTATGGCGCAATAAAAAGGAATTGGACGAACATCTGACTCGAATTGAGGAGGCCAGAAAGCGCGACCATCGCGTCATCGGCCGGCAGATGGACTTATTCAGCTTCCAGGACGAAGGCCCCGGATTTGCGTTTCTGCATCCCAAGGGGATGATTATCTGGAATGAAATCATTGATTACTGGCGCAGTGTGCATCGCCGGTATGGGTATTCGGAGATTAAAACGCCGATTATGCTCAATGAATCGCTGTGGCATCGCAGCGGGCATTGGGATAATTATAAGCAGAATATGTATTTTACGACGGTTGATGAAATCACGTACGCCATCAAGCCGATGAATTGCCCCGGCGGGCTGCTTGTTTATAAATCCAATAAACATTCCTATCGCGAATTTCCGATGCGGGTTGCCGAGCTGGGGCTGGTGCATCGTTATGAGGCCAGCGGGCAGATGCATGGTCTGGTGCGCGTCCGGCAGTTTACGCAGGATGACGCCCATATATTCTGTACGCCCGAACAGATTGAAAATGAAGTAGTCGGCGTGATCAATCTGGTGCAGGAACTGTACGCTGCGTTTGGGTTTAAAGATTACCATATCGAGCTTTCGACCAAGCCGGAAAAACATATCGGCTCCGATGAGATATGGGATATCGCGACGCAGGCATTGGCTGGCGCCTTAAAGCATAAGGGGCTGGAGTACCAAATCAACGAAGGTGACGGCGCGTTCTATGGCCCCAAGATCGATTTCCACATCAATGACTGCATTGGGCGGTCGTGGCAGTTAGGGACCATTCAGCTTGATTTTTCAATGCCGATGCGGTTTGGGCTGGTTTATACCGATAAAGACAATACAGAAAAAGCTCCGGTAATGCTCCATCGGGCGATTTTAGGTTCGCTGGAACGATTCCTGGGGATTTTAATCGAGCATTACGCAGGTAATTTCCCGCTGTGGCTGGCACCGGAACAGATGCGGGTGATGCCGATCAGCGAAAAGACTAATGACTATGCTGCCAAACTGGTTGATCGGCTCAAGCAGAGCGGATTACGGGCGGTGCTGGATGACTCGAATGATAAGATCGGGGCGAAAATTGCAATCGCTCATACGGACCGCGTTCCCTATATGCTGGTCGTCGGTCCCAAAGAAGCTGAGCAGGATGCCGTCAATGTCCGGATGCGGCAAAGTCAGGATACCGTTACGCTGCCGGTTGAGGCGTTTATCGCCGCGGCCAAGGATAAAATAGCGAAGCAATCGCAAGCACTTGAATTGTAACCTTTTGTTCGGCGGTGAACAAAAGATAGAAAAAATGACCATTTTTAAGGAAAGGTAACAGCTATCAGTACAGAAGGATTTCGCATCAACGAAAAGATTCGCATCAGCCCGATTCGGTTGATTGACGAAAACAATGGCCAGGCCGGCATTGTGTCGATAGGGACGGCATTGGAACGCGCTCGTGAAGTGGGGCTTGATTTGGTGGAAGTTTCGCCTAATACGCAGCCGCCGGTGTGTCGGATTATGGATTATGGCAAGTTTCTCTATCAGCAGAAGCGAAAAGTCAAACTGAGCCAGAAAAAACAGCATGTGATGGAACTCAAAGAGCTGCGGATTCGTCCTAAAATTGACGCTCATGATCGTGATATCAAAATCAAGCACGCAGAGGATTTCCTGTCTCGCGGCGATAAAGTCCAGTTTTCGATGCTGTTTCGCGGTCGCGAAATGATGTATGTCAACAGCGGCTATGAGGTGATGAATTACATTGTTCAGACCTTGCAGCACTGTGCGAAGGTGGAGCGAACTCCGGATTTACAAGGGAAACGGATGACGCTGATCCTGGTTCCGTTTAAGGCGGCGGCTCCGGCTGCCGGACAGGAACCGGCTCGTACGGGCAATGCATCGGGGCTTAATATCCCGAAGCCTGCAAAGCAGGCGGAGAGCTAAAGGTCTTTTTTGTCAAAAACGATAGTTTCTTATTGACCTTCCGCAGGGAAGCTGGTATAGTGGTCCGCTTTCCCGGAATCGGGAGTCTTGTTGTATACATAAGTTCTTAGAGAGGAATAGGTTATATGCCTAAGATGAAAACCCATAAAGGGTTAAGTAAACGTGTTAAGGTTACCGGAACCGGTAAAGTAAAACGCACAAAGTGTAATGGCGGGCACCTGCTGAGCAATAAAAGTTCACGCAAACTTCGCGGTATCAAGTCTTCGACGCTTGTCGTAGGGGTTAAGGCCAAGTATATCCGTCGGATGCTCGGCGAGTAATGTCATTGAATGTATAAAGACGATGGTCCCTCAAAAGAGGTGGACTGTCAATCCCAGTTTCCCGGCACCATCAGCTTGCCGCAGCGGGATTTGAGAATAAACAACTTATAGAAAGGAAAAGCTGGTATGCCAAGAGTACGTCAAGGACACGCACGGCACAAGTCCAAAAAGCGCGTTTTAAAGGCCGCAAAGGGGTTTTATGGGCCGAGGAAAAATCAAATCCGTCTGGCTCAGGAAGCCGTCGTCAGGGCCAATGTCTATAGCCGCGTAGGTCGCCGTCAGAAAAAGCGTCTTTTCCGCGAAATGTGGATTATTCGTCTTAACGCTGCCTGTCGCGCACGCGACATTTCCTACAGCCAGTTTATCAACGGCTGCAAGAAAGCCGCGATTGAGCTGAACCGCAAAATGCTCAGTGAAATCGCGATTGCCGATCCGGCTGGTTTCGATCAGATTATCGCAAAAGCCAAGGCGAGTCTGAAGTAAATTAAACTGAATCATAAAAGCGATCGACCGCCTTCGGCGAGAAGGATTCTTTCTCCACCGAAGGCTGTTGTTTTTTAGGGAACGAAGAAAGCTATGCTGGAGCAGTTTGAACATATTGCGAATGCTGCAATGCAGGAGCTTGACACGGTTAAAACGGTCGATGAACTTGAGGCCTACCGCATCAAATATCTGGGCCGCAAAGGTCTGGTTGTTTCCATGCTCAGCCAGATAGGTTCGTTGCCGCCCGAGCAGAAGAAAGAGGGCGGTCAGGTCGCCAACCGCATCAAAAACGAGGTAACCGCCGCGTTTGAGCAGAAAAAACAAACGCTTGGCGCCGATACGGCCAAACAGGGGCCGCTGATCGATGTAACGCTTCCGGGCGAATCCATCGGTCGGGGGCGCAGCCATGTCCTGACGCAAACGGTCAGCGAACTGCTGGACATTTTCGGCCGGATGGGCTTTCAGATTGCCTACGGGCCCGAAGTCGAAGATGAGTGGCACAATTTCATTGCCTTGAATATTCCCGCAGAACACCCCGCCCGCGACCCGATGGATAATTTTTACGTCGGCGAATCGATGCTGCTTCGCAGCCAGACTTCGACCATTCAGGTGCGTGCGATGGAAACACGCAAGCCGCCGATTCGCGTGGTGGCTCCGGGGCGAGTCTATCGGCCCGATGCTGTGGATGCTACGCACATGTTCATGTTCCATCAATTGGAGGCGCTGGTTGTCGATAAGGGCGTTACGATGGTCGATTTGAAAACGACGATCAATCAGTTCATTCATATCTTTTTTGGCGCCGATACGCAATTTCGTTTTCGTCCCAGCTTCTTTCCTTTCACGGAACCAAGCTGCGAGGTGGATATTCTCTGGGTCGATAAGCATGGACGTCAGGCGTGGATGGAAATCGGCGGCTGCGGGATGGTCGATCCCAACGTGTTCGATGCGGCGGGTATCGACAGTGAAGTTTATACCGGCTGGGCGTTTGGATTCGGTATCGAACGGCTTGCGATGAAGAAATACGGCATCACCGATATCCGGCTGCTGTTTGAAAACGATTTACGGTTTTTAAGGCAGTTTTAGCCCTGAAAAAGCGTGTGTTGTTGAAAATTGGGGTACGAGATAAAAGATTTGATTTTGACGTGATATCGTGGTATAATGTTGACATGACGAGTAAAGAAATTGCCATTAAGACAATCCAGGGATTGCCGGACTCGGCGACATGGAATGATATCGAGGAACGCATCCGGTTTCTTGCGGCCATTGAGGAAGGGTTGGAGGACATCAAGGCTGGCAGGGTAATTCCCCACCAAGATGTCAAAGAAAGTTTGCAGCAATGGCTTTCCGCATAATCTGGAAGGATTGCATCGTCAGTTGACAGGCTTTTTTGATTTCGGGAATAACAGCGGCGGCGGACAAAAGAAAGCTGTATTTTAATGGTGATAGCGGAAAACATTAAAAAGTGCCACAGGGTGCTTGAAGCGTATTACGGCTCACAGTTCAAGGGACTGGTTTTGTATGGATCGACAGTCCGTAATCAGGCCGAGCGAGACAGTGACATCGACCTGCTGGTTTTGCTGGATACGCCGGTGGACTATTTTCTGGAGCTGCGTCGGATTATCGAATTGCTTTATCCTGTCCAGCTTGACACCCAACGATTGATTTCAGCCAAACCCGCGGATGCCAATGAATATGAAAGCGGCAGTATATCGCTTTATCGAAATGCAAAACGGGAAGGAATGTTGGTTTGAAATCGAAGTACGAACCGGAAATCACTGCGAATCTCCAACGGGAAAGCAGTCCATTCTGGCAGCCAGGGAATTGACGGCCAAAGAGTATTTTGACTTTGCGGCTTCGCGGGCATACTATGCGGCATTTTACGCAGCTTCTGCCGCATTGCTGTACGAGGGGGTGGAATCAAGCAAACACAGCGGCGCTATCGCCATGGTTCACCAGCGATTAGTGAAAACCGGAAAATTAGATAAACAGCAAGGCAAGGAATTAAACTGGCTATTTGAATTGCGCAGTGTGGGCGATTATGGCGTCGTCATCCATGTGTCAAAGCAGGATGCCGAAAAAGCGGTTTGCGTTGCCGAGGATTTTGTACGTTCAATTTACTCTGTACTGGAACAAAATGGTATGGATCTGATTTCTTAAGCTGGGTACCACTCTGCGAATCTGGCATGCGGCTCGCGGTAATCCTGAAATTTAAGGAAGCCTGTAAAACCCGTCACGCGGTTTTTACAAATAGAAGTGCGGCGGCGCAAGGGTACCCGATGGTTTGACGCCGGCGAGACGGTTTTCCGGCTATCGCAGACCCGTCCAACGGTTTTCGATGTTATGGTTCATGTATTCTGCTATAACTATTTTATTGTAAAGTAGTTATAGAGATCTTGGGGGGGGTAATTTTGCTTGACAAATACAGTATATCTGATATAATTAGTGCCGTTATTGTCTGAATTGCCTTAAAATCCGGTTTTGTATGACAATAATAAGACGCAGGATGGGTTTCAATTGGAGATTAAAACGGAACAGGAGCTGTGAAACTTAACTTTTTTTAGGAGAGAACAGATGGAGAAGATTTTGACAGTCGGTTTGTGTTTGTGTGTCATGTCAAGTGTTGTATCAGCAGATACATTCGGTACAGGGGCCAATCAGTTTACGATTGATTTTGTGACGATTTCCGGGGCCACCAATCCCACCAGCGGTATTCCCGCAGGGTATAATTGTACCTTTACCGGAGTCGCCAAAGACTACCGGATGGGCACCTACGAGATTACCAATGACCAATGGACGAAGTTCAAGGCCGCCTACGGTGCAGTGACGGGTAGCGAGGGGGGTGCGTATGACAATGATCCCTACTTCACCGACTCCAGTGTCCCGACCAGCAATGTGAGCTGGCTCGAGGCGGCACAATTTGTCAACTGGCTCAACACCAGCACAGGCCACCCAGCGGCGTACAAGTTTACAGGCGACATCCACACCAGCAACTACACACTGCGTGTCGGTAGGTATAGCGGAGATGATACTGACGGAGTGAATTTCTACCGAAATAAGAACGCCAAGTACTTCCTTCCTACGGATAATGAATGGGTCAAGGCGGCCTACTGGAACGGCACGAGCTTGCAGACCTACGCAACGAAGGCAGGCGAAATTTTGTATCAGGGCAACGGTTCAAACGGCGGCTGGAACTACTATTATGACGGCGACTCGGGGCCGGATGGCCCCGCCGCAGGCCCCTGGAATGTCGGCAGCGGCAGTGAAGAACTCAACGGCACTTATGATATGATGGGCAATGTGTGTGAGTGGGTGGAAAATGCTGATTGGGGCTCTTCTTATCACTTCGCTGCCTTTCGCGGCCTTCGCGGCGGAACGTTCGCCAGCCCCTTCCCCGATGGCGTCACGTCGTCGGAACGGTACTTCGGCAGCCCGATCGAAGAGGCCTGGGATCGCGGTTTTCGTGTAGCCTCCGTCCCTGAACCCGCCA
>CAZVXR010000105.1:0-5075 GCA_964630865.1 uncultured Pirellulales bacterium
TCCAGCAAACCCCCGGCGACCATTGAGTGGGAATAGGTTTGTTATTCTTAGTGAAGGGCTAAAAAAACGGAGAGCGGCTATGCCGTTGGAAACCATAAATGAAAAGAAGCATTTCTCCTGGGCAGCATTTCTGCTGATTACCTCTTTTTTTGCTGTTGCTATTACCATCGGATTATTATTAATCTCAACAACTCAAAAACCAACAGAACTATCGTTAAGAAATATATTGGGCGGGTCGCTTGCCGGATTTATGGGGGCTTTCTTCTTGTATTTTTCAATTACACAACTTTATTTGCGTTTCATAAGAGGATATCCTTTCATAGTTGGAGACAGAGTGGAGATAACGAATGGACAGCATAAAGGAAAAGTAGGCACAATTCTAATGGCAGACCTGCAACAAGATCTTTTCAAAATTGATATCAGCGTTCAATCAGATGAGAATTATTTCGGGTCATTCGAAATTCGTAGAACACGTAAATAATAGTTTAAGAATTTTGAGACAATCACTTATTGTTATATTGATACGAGAGAATTTTAGTCCGCTCTATTTCTCGATCTGTTTGTTTCGGTATTGGATATAGGCGTCGCGCATCGCTATATAGGGGTCCACTGCTGCGGCCTTGAAGTCCTCGTATTCTCCGATGTGAAATGAGGTTTTATTGATGACATTGACCACGGAAGCACCAATACGAGCCTCGTCGTCTTCGATGTAAAATGTGGGGTTAAGGAACATATCGCCAGCTATGCCGCCGGTATCCCGCAGAGTCGATGGGCCAAACACCGGCCAGACGACATACCATCCGTTATCCAGTCCATACACCGCCAGCGTCTGCCCCAGGTCTTCGGTCGCAGGTTCGATCTTCCCCTTGTCCAGAGCCGGATCCCAAATACCCAGGACGCCCCAAGTGGTATTGATCACGCATCGGTTGACTTCATTGCCGGCCGAATGGAATTTCCCCTGAAGCAGGCAATTGACAAGGCGAACCGGGGTTGCGAGATTATGAAAAACATTGCGAATTCCGACACGTCCCGGCTCCGGCACAATCGCGTTATACCCTAAAGCAGTTGGCTTGAGAATCCAGAAATATAAACTGTCATTGGCACCGAACATCCAGCGGTTCCAGCCTTCCAGCGGGTCCTCTATGATTACGGTTTTGCCTGCCAGTTCTTCTTCAAGGATATCAAATTCCAGCACATCAAAGCCAGCCTGGCCCGGGGAATTTGCATCCACAGGTAAAACGGATGCGGAGCGAGAATTATTTCGTGGACTGGTTGCACAGCCTGCTACCGCGATAAGGCAAACTGCCATCAGAATATAAGGTTTCATTTGTGATTCTCCTGATTGTCTTGTTTAGCTCCAGGTTTTTTGCCGTAGGGTTTGACCAGAACCAGTAATTGCGGCAGCAGCGTCAGCGACGCCAGCAGCGCTACGGTAATTGCCAGTACGGTCAGCAGCCCAAAGTATATCGTCGGAATGAAATTTGACAAGCTTAGAATCGAAAAACCGATCACTAAGGTAATGGTCGTATAATAGATAGCATGGCCGATACTGTCGTGCGAGCGGTGGAGGGCCGCCTGATAGCTGCCGTCGGCTTCGACCTCGTGTCGGAAGCGGTGGATATAATGGATCGTATCGTCGTCGGCCAGACCCACGCCGATAGCGGCAATGGTGATGGTCATCATATCCAGCGGGATATGCAGCCACCCCATCACGCCCAGCACGCAGCTGATGGCCAGCAGGTTGGGGAAGATCGCAATCAGCGCAATGCGCACTGAACGGAACAAAACCAGAAATGTCCCGAGTAAAAACAGGGAGGCAAAGCCCATCGTCGCAATCTGCGAGGTGTACAGACTCTGCAGCATATTGTTGTATAAGACCAGCATCCCGGTCAGATGCACCTGTTCAGCTTTAAAGCCCAATTTCTCCGTTAAATCAGCACGGATTTTTTTTAAGAATTCATTGCGTTTCAATGAGGGTTCCGAGTCGCGAATGCGTACATTGAGCCGGACCTGGTTATTTTCAATCGAGACATACGGCGATACGAGCAGTTCTTTGAGCTGCTCCGGGATTTGATTAAATAGCAACGCCAGTTCGACATTATCCAGCGGCTTGCCGCCTTTGGTGCGTTCAATCATCCGCACCAGCGGAATGACGGACATGACCTTGCCGGTTTCGGGCAGGCTTTCGAGATAATCATCAACGGCGGCAATCTGAGAGATTTTCTCCGGTGTAAACCAGTATTTCTTGCTCTGTGCTGTCTTGTCAAACTCCTCGAACTGCTCAAATTCGGCATCAGCGGCATCCGGGGCAGCCGGTTCAGATGGTGCAGATGCAGGGCCAAAATCAATAACCACATCAAAAGGGGTCGTTCCGCCAAGCTGCTGGTCTAAGACCTTCATTCCCTGATGAATCTCGGTGGTCGATTTGAAATAATTGATAAAGCAGTTCTCGACTTGAAGTCTGTAAATCCCGGCGATATTGACAATCAGCAATATTACACTGCCGATGACAATCCAGGGGCCGTAAGCAACGGTAAAATGCCCCAGCATCGGCGTTAGCTGCCATTGGGATTTGGGTTTTGACCAGGGTTTGTCGCGGGGCAGCAGCGCCAATACCGCCGGCAAAATCACAAAGGGCACGAGGATGGAGATTCCGACGCCTACGACCATAATATAGCCGAAATTGATAACCGGACGGATACTGCAAAAAGCCAGCGACGCAAATCCGGCCATCGTGGTAAGACCCGAATACAAGCACGGCCGCAGCATTGCGCCGATGGTATCCAGCACAAGCTCGTGCTGATTAGCCAGCGGTTCTTCTGCGGCCAGTTCGCGATAGCGTACCATCAGATGAATGGTCATCGCCAGCGTGATAATAAGCTGCAGCGAGATGAAGTTGGAGCTGATAACCGTCACTTCCCAGCCGAACAAGCCTAAAATTCCGATCATGCAAATAACAGAAACAACGCAGGTCAGCATCGGCAGAATCACCCAGTATATTCTGCGAAAGATAACCGCGATGGTCACTATCAGCAGCAAAAACACCGCAACCCCGAAGATGCGCAGGTCGCTTTTAATGAAGCTGATCATATCGTCGGCAACCATACTGACGCCGCCTAAGAAAATCCTGGCCTGGTCGCGGTATTTGTCAAGAATGGCTCGGATGTCCCGGATATCCTGATGACGAATAGTCCGGGCTTGATCGCGGTATTGCTGAAACTCCCTGGCGACCTGTTTTAACTCGATTTGTTCCTGCGGTGAAATTGTTCCTGCGGCTTCTTTGTTGCGCAGCTCATTTCGTCGATACAATAGATCCATATAAGCCGTATCATCGACGAAGTTGATCAGTACCGCCGTAGTCTTCATATCCGGCCCCAGCAGCAATTCGCGATACAGGGGGCTGTTGAGAAATTCTTGGCGTGCCAGTTCGCGATCCACCGTCGGCAGGCTCAGCGTTGGTAAATTCTTTTGCTGGGTAAGCTGCTCAAGCGACAGCGGAGGGCTTTCCAGTAGGGGGACATCCAGAATCGTGGTAACCGAGGCGATGTTTTTGAGTGTTTTCAGTTCGTCCCGCAGCCGGGCAAGGTGTGTGAGCGTTTTTTCTGAAAACAGGTCTTCCCGCGGCGTATAGGTTAGAGCTAAAAAGTCGGCCTGCTGATAGCGGGCATTGATCAGGCGTGAATACTGCAAGTCCGGGTCATTTTCGAGGACCAGTGTTTCAGCCGAAGCGTCCAATCTGAAATTCCTGGCTTGGTACGCAAAAAATACAACTGCGGCTAAGACACAAAAAATGACAACGACAGGATGGCGCAGGAGTAAACGGCCAAAAAAGAATGCAATAAATGAATTTCGTTTGTTCATCGCGGCGGTCTATCAGGATTGGGATGGTGTTGTTTTGGAATCTGCCGGTTTTGCCAGTTGGGACAGCAAATCTTCGACGGTGCCGTTTTTGAGAATGTCATCAAACTGTGACCGGTAAGTCAAAAGGATGCTAACCCCCTCTATTTCCACATCGTAGACCTTCCAGCTTTTGTCGGCCTTGCGCAGCTTGTAGAGCAGAACTGTTTTTTGGTCGTTGCAAGTCAGGGTCATTGGAATCTGGACGTTGTCTTTGCTTCGCACCGCGGGATCAAAAGTCGCCTGCTGGTTCTCATAAAGCATAATTTTATCGCGGTAGGAGGTCTTGAGCCGCTCGACAAAAAGCGACAGGAACTTTTCGCGTTGAGCGGCGTTGAATTTGGGCCAGTTCGTTTTGCCCAATGCCAGCTTGCCCATCAATTGAAAATCGAAGACCGGGCTGATCATGTTGTCGATAAGGGATGCCTTGGTGTCTGTATCGAGTTTATCGTCTTTAAGAACATTGGCAACCGAATTCCATTTGGCCTGCAGCAGCTCATTGGCATCGCCCGGATTTTTGACAGCAACATCCCACTTATCCAGCGGCATCGTATTGGGATCGCTAAGACCTTGGTCGTCGGCAGCGGCACTGAGGCCGGCAAAAAAGAAAATCAGAAAAACACTCCAAAAACGTTTCATGGCAGACCTTTGCTATTTGGTTATATTTTCGTAAAAACAACTCCATAATATCTTACTTAAGCTCCGGCAGATTGCAAGTCCAAAAAACCAACCGGTAACAGGTTGCAATGTCGGGCTGGCCAAAAACAGGACGCCTTAGGTCGCCATTTTCGGTTTTAGTAAATTGGGTTTGTTTTGTATTTTTTGTATTCCTGTATTCCTGCATTCCTTTATTCCTCCTGTTTACCCTGAGTTACTTATTTGCTGATTACTCAGCAGAGGAAAAACAGTCCCTCTATATATAAGGGGTCAAAATGGGACTTATGAATTATTTTTCTTCGATTTTTTGATGTTCGGTGTTTGTAAGTATTGGCCGGAACTGGAGAAAAAATTTTTGCGACTTTTTTCATTTTTTTGTAAGTCAAAAAAGATTGTAGGACATTGCATATCTAAAACTGGAACCACAGATTCCGCAGATGACACAGATTAGGGGTAAAATTCTAAATCCTAAGCACGAAATCCTAAACAAATTCAAAATCCGAATGTTAAAGATAGAAAAC
>CAZVXR010000106.1:0-2859 GCA_964630865.1 uncultured Pirellulales bacterium
GTCCAGGTTTTTATGATTAACCACGGTACCATCATCCAGATCATTGCGATTGGTGGACTTGAGCCGCCTGATAAGGTCTTTTAGGTCAATGCCGCCGCCAATCAGGAACCAGATAGTTACAATGCTTCCGCTGATAATGACATTCCAGACATACACCAGCCAGACGATGGACCAGAAATGATCGCTGCATCGGACAAACAGATTCATCACCGTGATCACCAAAAAGGCGCCAAAGGTAATCGCCATGTTGATCACAATGGCAAAATACACAAATTTATCGGATGTGGTAAAGTATTTATCAACGCCCATTGCCTTAAGCCCCTTGACTGGTTCGTCAAAGGTCTGACTCTTATCACCCTCAATTGCGTATTTGCCGCAGTGAAAGAGTTTATCGAAGTCACAAGGCGGCTGCTTGCTGAACAGAGAGGTTACAACGTACGCAATAATTGAAATCACCATAATGGAAAAGGTGGTGCGCTGGGAATCCAGCTTTAAGACATATTGCCCGAAAGACAGGACAACCGCCTGTTCAGATGAATATTGAATGATCAGATACCCAATCGTTGTAAGCACAATCCCGCTGATTAGCCCCGCCCACGCGGCAGCGGTCGTACCCCGACGCCAATACAGACCGAAAATTAAAGCCGCTCCGGCTCCAGCGTAATAGAAACAGCCGATAATTGCCCAAAACAGCCAGATATCCTGAGTCTGTTTGTAAAACAGACTGATCAAATACAAAATGACCGCCACACCGAGGATCGCCAACCGCAAAAGCCAGATATGCGTTTTGGGAGCCAATGGCGTCTTTCGGAACGGCAATACGACATCCTGAACAAAAATACTGCCCCAGGCGTGCAGCAGAGTGCACATTGAGGCGATCATCGCTCCGAGCATCGAGGCGATAAACAGCCCGAACATACCCAGGGGAATGATCTTGCCGATGGACACAGGCACGGTCACCTGACTGCGATAGTACGCTTCTGTAATTGTGCCAAGACGGGCATTTGCTGAAGATGCAATGTCTGCAAATTGCGGATGACGCATCAGAACAAACGCGATAATAGGGATTAGAATCACGCCGTTATAGGTAACGATTCCGCGCACATTACCCAGAATTCTCGCCATCCGCGCCTCATGCGGATTTTTGGCAGCGCTGCTGAAGGCCTGGACACCCTGCCAGGCGGGAAACATAAACAGATAATTGAATCCCCAAATCAGGAAAAACCACAAGTCGTAGGTTTTGGTTTCGGTCGTCTTGAACGGATTGATCATAGAGGCATCCGCAGGCGCGAACGCAAGCCCTTCAATGACTGTATTCCACGGAATCAGCCAAACGAAAAAGATGATCAATATCAGGAACACAACATTGCAGAACATCGCCTGCAGAAAGTCGGTAATCATCACAACAATCTGTCCGCCGGCGAAGGTAAAAAACAGGGAGATAATCAGCAGCAGCGCAGTAACCACAGGAAACATCGGAATCGTAATCCCCAACATACTGAACGCATCCGGCAATCCGCAGGCATAGATGAAAAAACGTGCACCAGTGCCCGGCATGATCCCCATAGTGATCACAAAGACCACAAACGACAGAATACCCAGAAAAATACGGAAGCTCTTGCTGTAGCGCTGCTCAAAAAACTGCAAAAGCGTCAGTGACCGCGTCTGGCGAAAACGATAAAAAACCCATCCGAGCAGATAAATCGTGGTAACAATGGGCGCCAATCCTAATTGCCACCACTGGGCGGTAAAGCCGGCCTTATAATACATCTCAAAGAACATGATCACGCTGGTCAGCCCAAAAGCCACCATCCCGTCGGAAGCTGAGATCAAATAGCGACCTGCACAGCGGTTGGCGGACAAAAAATCAGCCACACTTCGGGTATAGCGTTTTGACGCTAATGCCACCACCGCAAGCGACAGCAAAAACAGGGCAACAATCAACCAATCTATCCCGTGCATAATACTCCTTTAATTAAACCTTAATACCGTAAATTCTTGAAATTAAAGTAACACTTTAGTCACATCTCGGCGGCGGCGTTGTCATTCCCGCGCAAAGTCCTGTCCTCGCGCAGGCGGAGACGGGAATCCAGCATAAAAAGGCTTTTATTCCTCAAACTCTCCCCCTTTTTAGGGGGGACTGCGGCAAAGCCGGGAGGAGGTCATAGGCGGCTCCCGGTTTTTAGCGCAGGGCTAAAATAGTACCAATTAAATTACTTTATTTCTGCCTCTGTGTAAAGCAATAAATCCGGCCATTCCTGGCCATTCCGGTAGATCAGGGGCAAGCTGAAGGCGGGAAGAAGCCACAAGAGAGCCACTGTTCGGAGAGAATAGCTAAATCAAGAAGATTCACAATGCCGTCTACATGGATATCCGCAACGGAAGTACCCGGAAAAAGCCATGCCTGAGAAAAGATGCCTAAATCCGTTTCATTCACTAAACAATCATCGCTGACATCCGCCAAAGGACGGTTCTCGCACCGGTAGAAAATATTGCCCGGCAGAAAACTGTCAGGCTTGAGGGTCGAACTGCACGGGTTTTGCGACCAGCCAACGGGTATTCCGCAGGAATATCCAGGGCTATCAATCCATGTGCATTGTGTAAATATATACCCCTCATAATGTCCAATATAGTTAATGGTATTGTTGATGACCGTATGACCGCCGCAGGTTCCGGTATTTACATAATCCCAAACGACAATCCCGGACCCGCCATTAAGATTCCAATTGTGGTCGCCGAAGATAATGTTGTCGTGGATGTTGGCGTTTTGTCCGCCGGCGATGGAAATACCGCCGTACTGTGGGTTGACAAGGCGATTAAACCGCACCTCGTTATACGCCCCGCCCTGATCGCCGGTGG
>CAZVXR010000107.1:0-11335 GCA_964630865.1 uncultured Pirellulales bacterium
TCCCAGTTCAAGCCGAGCCATTGTAAATTGTCCTGAATCATGTCCACAGCTCCCTCGACTTTACGGGCGACATCAGTGTCTTCAATACGCAGCATAAAAGTGCCACCATGATGGCGGGCAAAAAGCCAGTTGAATAATGCCGTTCTCGCCCCGCCGACATGGAGATAGCCGGTCGGCGAGGGTGCAAATCGCGTTACAATCATCTAAACCTTACCTTTCCTGTCCAAATCTGGACGCCGAAGTGTAAGCGAGCCGGTCGGTAAAGTCAAGATTGCGACCGGCGCCGCCAAAGCGGCGGAATTGACAATGTACAATTGAGAATTGAAAAATAAATAAACCACAAAATTCGTTTAAAAATGATGAAAATTGGGTTCGTTTTGGCAATACAGGTATGCAAGTATACAGGTATGCGGGTATACCAGTCTTGATGACCCATGAAATTTGCTGAAAAATGCGGAAATTGGGTTCGTTTTGTTTTTTTGCCACAGAGGGCACAGAGAACCACAGAGGTAAAATGGCTTCGTTTGGTAAAAACCAAGAACTTAAGAACATAAGAACCCAAGGACTCAAGAATAGTAAGGAATGCCTGCTGCATGAGACTATAACATCCCCTCCCCGCAGCGGTGCAGTCCCCCTTGAAAAGGGGGAGAGTTGTTCGAAAATGGCTTCGTTTTGTCGGCAGGTCATCGGCTGTACTCCATTACCTGACTGGTGTGCTGCGTCGCGGTTTCCGGCCTGCCCTGCGGGCAACGAAGCCTCCGTTTGTGTCGCGACCGACACATTGAGGGGCATTATACAAACCTAACAAAAGCCGTACAAGAGAAATTTTTGAATTTTTTAAATATTTTTTTTTCAACGGAACCACCAGGCTATATAAGACATAGATTGCCCAGATTAGAGCAGTGCATCTGGTATTGATCTTTTAGGGTCTATGGAATGGAAATGACTGAGTTTCGACCATTAAAACGAGAGCGCCTGATGGGTGTGGGCAGGAAGAATGGTATTTAAACGGAGTTGAAAAAATTGTAACATTTTAGCCTTATGTAAAAAATTAAGGAAACCGCCTGCGGCGGAGGCTATTTTATGGGAATGGGGTTATCTGGACACAGATTGTCCGATTAGTGCACCCCCAGCCCACCGTGTTCTTAACTCCTGATACCGCTGCACGGTCAAACACCGTCTCCGCTTGAGGGGGATACGATGTCCCCTGTCTATCCCAGGATTTTTCGATAATTATCTTGCATTGGATTGCCGAAAAGATATAATGACGGCCATGAAGCGGTACATAAGCACAATTGAGATTACCCATGTCCAGGGCTTAGCCCTGTTGCTTATCCTGCGCCCCTAAGGCGCAGGATGATTAACCACCACATATTAGACCCACTATATCGTTTTTAAATTTCTACTGGAAATTGTGTCCCGTTTCGGGCATAATCCCCTATCCACTATTTATAGGAGACACTATTTTATGTCTGCTGACAAGATAATTGTGTTTGATACGACGCTGCGGGATGGCGAGCAAGCCGCCGGCACCCGGCTTGATATGCGTGAAAAACTGGAAATCGCGATGCAGCTTGCCAAGCTGGGCGTCGATGTAATTGAGGCCGGCTTTCCGGTCAGCTCGCCGCAGGATTTTGAGGCGGTCAACCTTATTGCAAAAGAAGTGCAGGGTGTTACGGTTTGTGGATTAACCAGAGCTGTAAAAGCTGATATTGATGCGGCGGGCAAAGCCCTTGCCCCAGCCCAACGGCGACGCATTCATACCGGATTAGGCATTAGCGATATTCATATCGCTAACAAGTTCCGTGATGATAAATACGGCAAGACGCTCGAGGACAAGAAAAAACGCGCTCTGGATATGGGCGCCGAAGCGGTCCGGCACGCGCTGCACTATACCGACGATGTGGAATTCTACTGCGAGGACAGCGGCAGAGCAGACAAAGACTATCTGTTTAAGGTAATCGAAGCGGTCATTGAAGCCGGCGCCAGGACGGTCAATATCCCCGACACCACCGGCTACGCCATTCCGGCACAGTTCGGCAGCTTAATCGCGGAGATCATCGCCAACGTACCAAACAGCAGCAAGGCGATTATTTCAGCCCATTGTCACGATGACCTGGGGATGAGCGTTGCCAATACGCTGGCGGCGGTCAAAAATGGAGCCCGACAGATCGAGGGCACCATCAACGGCATCGGTGAACGGGCGGGCAATGCCTCGCTCGAAGAAATCGTGATGGCCATCCGCACGCGGCGGGATTATTTCAGTGTCGATACCGGCATCAACAGCAAAGAATTTTACAAAACCAGCCGGATGGTGTCGGAAATGATGGGTATCGCCGTGCCGGTCAACAAGGCGATTGTCGGAGCCAATGCATTTGCCCACAGCAGCGGGATACACGTCGATGGGTTTATCAAAAATCCGCTGACGTATGAAATCCTCCGCCCGGAAGATGTCGGCTCGCCGAAAAGCGAAGTGGTGCTGACTGCCAGAACTGGCAGAGCAGGCGTTAAACACCGTCTCGAAGAACTCGGCTATACTCTGAACAAAGAAGAGCTGGAACAGATTTATCAACGGTTCCTCGAAGTGGCCGACAAAAAGAAAGAAGTCTTTGACGACGACCTGATGGCAATTATCGGCGATGAGATGCGTATCAAGGAGCACAGTCTTGAGCTGCTGTATCTGCATGTGTCCTGCGGGACGGGAACGCTTCCAACGGCCAGCGTGCGGGTGAAAGTCAAAGGCGAGATCAAACAAGCCGCCGCCTGCGGAGATGGTCCGGTGGATGCAGCTTATGAGGCGATTCGCGTGGCGACGGGGCTTTCACCGAAGCTGGAAAGCTACGCCATCAAGGCCGTAACTGCCGGTAAAGATGCTCTCGGCGAAGCGACGGTTAAGATCATTGGCGACAACAACCGGCGGTTCAGCGGACGCGGCGTTTCGACGGACATCATCGAAGCCAGCGCCAAGGCATACATTGATGCGATGAACCGGATGGCGACGACAACGACAACTGAATCGGAAACGGAAGTTCAACTGTAAGAAATAAATTCTAAATCATAAGCACTAAATCATAAACAAATTTGAAAAACGAAAATTCAAAAACTTATGATCTCGAAGAACGAACTTTGAAATTTGCAAAGGCCATTCGTGACTTTGCAAGAGAGTTTCCAAAGGATTTTGCGGCTTATGACGATATTAAACAGCTTATTCGATCCAGCGGCTCGGTCGGCGCCAATTATATCGAGGCGAACAATGCGTTGAGCAAAAAAGATTTTCAGATGCGTGCCAAAATATGTAAGAAAGAGGCCAAAGAAAGCGCCTACTGGCTTGAACTTTTGGAGACCTCAGATGAACATATGGAAAAACGTAGAAAAGAACTTAAAAAAGAATCTGATGAATTGACGTACATCTTTGCGGCGATTCTCCGCAACAGTCAGTAGTTTTTTATTTTTTTGAATTTGTTTAAAATTTAATGCTTAGAATTTAGGATTTAACTATGAGTAAAATGACAATTACGGAAAAGATTTTGGCGCGGGCGGGAGGCAAGGCTTCTGTTAAGCCCGGCGATTTGATTAACGCCAAGATCGATATGATTATGTGCCACGATGTTACCACGCCTGCGGCGATTTCGATGCTCAAAGAACAGGGCATTGATAAAGTCTTCGACCCGGAAAAGATCGCGGTAACGCCGGATCATTTTCAGCCGGCCAAGGACATCAAAAGCGCTGAACTGCACAAGCGGCTGGATAAATGGGCCCGGGAAAAAGGCATCAAATACTATTATCCGCTGGGCAAGGCGGGCGTCTGCCACGCATTGCTGCCGGAACAGGGACACATTCGCCCCGGCGAAGTGATTGTCGGCGGCGACTCGCACACCTGCACCTATGGCGCATTCGGTGCGTTCTCGACAGGCATCGGTTCGACCGACCTGGCGGCGGCACTGGCGTCCGGGGTACTGTGGTTTAAGGTTCCCGCGTCGATGAAGTTTATCCTCAATGGCAAATTGCGCCCGGGCGTCTACAGCAAGGATATTATTCTTGAGGTCATTCGTCGCATCGGCACGGATGGCGCACTGTACCGGGCGATGGAATTTGTCGGACCGACGATTGCGACGCTGAGTATGGAAGCGCGAATGACGATTACGAATATGGCGATTGAGGCCGGCGGCAAAAATGGTATTATCGGTTTCGATGAGATTACCAAGGAATATTTAGCCGGACGGCTCAAAGGCAAGCAGGACTATACGGTCTATGCCTCCGATGCGGATGCTCAATATGTCCATACTGATACGATTGACTGCTCGACGCTGGAGCCGATGGTGGCATTCCCGCACCTGCCCAGCAACGGCAAGACGATTGGCGAATGTGCCGGCCTGCCGATGGATCAGGCATATATTGGAAGCTGCACCAATGGCCGCATCGAAGATATGCGCATCGCCGCCCAAATCCTGAAAGGGCGGCAGGTCAAGATTCGCACGATTGTTGTTCCCGCTACGCCGGAAATCTGGAAAGCGATGATTGACGAAGGCTTGATGGACATTTTCTATGCCGCCAATTGCGTCATCAGTGCGCCAACGTGTGGAGCGTGCTTAGGCGGCTTTATGGGTATCCTGGCCGAGGGCGAACGCTGCGTCAGTACGACCAACCGCAACTTTGTCGGCCGTATGGGAAGCCCCAAGAGCGAAGTCTATCTGGCCAGCCCGGCAACGGCAGCAGCCAGTGCAGTCGAAGGCAAGTTGGTTGATTGCAGAAAATATATGTAAGAAACTGAGAAAAGATTTTGGAGAAAGATTATGCCTAAAGCACATGTTTATAAACGCGATCACGTGAATACGGATGAGATTATCCCGGCGCGGTATTTGAATACCGATGATACGGCCGAACTGGCCAAGCATTGCATGGAAGATTTGGATACCAACTTCATCACGAAGTGCAAAGCCGGTGACGTCATTGTCTGCGGCGACGATTTCGGCTGCGGCTCATCGCGCGAACACGCCGTCTGGTCGATTCAGGGCGCCAAGGTCGGGGCGGTTATCGCCCACTCATTCGCACGCATCTTTTACCGCAACTGCATCAACTGCGGATTCTACCCGATTGAGCTGCATGGCGCATTGGATAAGATCAACGATGGCGACGAACTGGAAATCGACTACAAAGGCGGCACGATCAACAATAAGACACAAAAGAAAAAAATCGAGTTTACGCCGCTGCCAGACTTTGCGATTGAAATAGTCAACGACGGCGGGCTGCTAAATCATATTAAAAAGCAAAAATAATGTTTCAGAAAGGATAAACGAAAAATGAAGACGTATAAAATTGCCGTTATCGGCGGCGACGGCACTGGGCCGGAAGTAACTGCCGAGGCGGTAAAAGTGATGGATGCGGCGGCGGCCAAGTTTGGCTTTAAGGTCGCAAAGACGGAATTCGATTTCGGCGGAGAACGCTACAAACGCACCGGCGAAGTGCTGCCGGAAGGAGCGATTGCCGAACTAAAGAAATTCAACTCCATCCTGCTCGGCGCTATCGGCCACCCGGACGTTAAGCCCGGCATTCTTGAAAAAGGCCTGCTGCTGGGAATGCGGTTTGCTCTCGATCAATATATCAACCTGCGTCCTGTGCGTCTGCTGCCCGGCGTGGAATGCCCGATTAAGGATAAAGGTCCCAAAGAAATCGACTATGCCGTGATCCGTGAAAACTCCGGCGACATCTACACCGGCTCCGGCGGGATTATGATGAAAGGCACGCCGCACGAAGTGGCGACCCAGACGGCAGTCTATAGCCGCTTCCAGGTGGATCGCTGCCTGAAATATGCCTTCGAATATGCCCGCAAATACGGCAAAAAGACCCGCGGCGTCGGCAAAGAAAACACGCTGGCGCTGGTCGGCAAAACCAACGTACTGACCTTCGTCTATGACCTGTGGGAACGGGCGTTTCACGAGATGGGCGAAAAGCACTATCCTGATATCCGCCGCGATTACTACCATGTGGACGCAACCTGTATGTGGATGGTCAAAAGCCCCGAATGGTTCGATGTACTGGTAACCGGCAACCTGTTTGGCGATATCATCACTGACTTGGGCGCAATGACCCAGGGTGGCATGGGCATCGCCGCCGGCGGCAATATCAACCCCGAAGGCGTGTCGATGTTTGAACCCATCGGCGGCAGCGCACCGAAATACACCGGTATGGGTGTCATCAACCCGCTGGCCGCGATCTGCGCGATGCAGATGATGCTGGAAACCATCGGCGAAGACAAAGCGGCGGCGAAAATTGACACGGCAGTTAAATTCATTACCGCCAACAAGCTCAAATCGCTGGCGGCAGGCAAGATGGGCTACTCAACCAGCCAGGTCGGCGATATGGTCGCTCAGTTGGTTGCAGATTAATTTTTGCAGAAAAACAAAAGACAAGGCGGGCCTCAAAAACCCGCCTTTTTTTATTTTAAGAAAAGTGTCGCGTTCTGTGTCGCCCCGTTGGGGCTTTTTTTGTGTTTGGCAATGTGTACCGGCGGTTTCCACCGCCGGCTATTTTATGTCGTCCCTCCGGGACTTTAATGAATTGATGGGCTAAAGCCCATCCTACAGAACTATACCTCGCCTTGTGAGGTGTGGCTAAGATGTAACGTCTTGCTAAAAGCTTTCCCCGATGTAAACGCATACTCTTTACCGTTAGCGGAGAGGGTTACGTTTGAGCCGTTAAGCACGATTAATACGGTCAAGTGGGGGTCACGGCTGCACAGCACATTGGCCATGGTGATGGCTTTTTCGATGCCGTCGCCGGCGGTGTAATTAACGACCTCGTCCGGCTGGGCAAGGCGGTTGCCATCGTAAATCGATTCGTTGGACATTTCATTGAGCTTTGCATACACCTGATCCGGCGAGAGGTCTTTGTAGGCTTCGATACTGACCGGGCAGCGTTCCATCGCGGCTTTAAGGAACGGCCGCCAATTGCAGGAATCCATATCGCGATAGGCATAAAACGCCAGGTCGGCGGTAAGACTTTTTTCCCGCATGGATTGCAGATATTCGGTAATCTGCTGGCGCGACCAGTCGGACGAAATAATCAGTGGTTCGGCCTGTTCATAGCGTTTTTCATCCGCCGGAAGCTTCGGCGTAATTTTCAGAAAATCTAAAAGGTTCTCGACTAATTTTTCCGCCTCTGGAACAAATGGCGACAAAAATCGTGCCAACGTATGCCGGTCAGCCGGTTTGTAGATGTCAATTTTTTCATACTCCAGATACGCCCGCAACTGCTCGCAGCAAATTCGTCCTTCGTGGGGATAAGGCAGATAATCTTCACTGGACACCTCATCGAGCAGTTTTTCAAAGGTTTCCTCGCCGATGCGGAAACGACTGCCGTGTTCGTAACCGAACAAGGTCTCGGCCTTGATGAACATTTTTTTGCCGCGCTGCGGGCGGCAGAATTGGAAATATTTCTGATAGACTTGATTGGCGCGGAGGAAATTGGCATAATTAAGCGCGTCCAGTTCAGCGGTCAGAAATTCGCCAAGCTTGGTACGCAACCGCTGATATTCTTTGCCGCTAATGGTGGCTGTCGGATAGAGGCAGTGAATCCAGCCGGTATTGTGGCCGACAATGGTAACCTGCTCATTGCGGATGGCCCGCTGGGATTTCATGCTGATTTCGGTGCCGTTAAACCACATTGCCTTGGTGACCATCCGGCGGTTGTTGGAAATCACGCCGTCGGCGATATCGATAAAATTCTGGGAATGCAGGGGCGTCAACACCATAAAAATATCTTCCAGCGGGATGCCGCAGACAATAAACGCCGCCGCAGCATAGAGCGCCGACAGCGACACGCATTCCCCGGCGCCGGTGTTGTAGCCGGGTTTGCGGCGAAAGGCCTTCATCGCTTCGACGGTTTCGGTCTTCCAGTAGGGAATAACATCGCCCTCATAAGCATCCAGGCCAAAATGCCGGCGAATATCCACATCGAAATAATACTGGTCGCCCTGATAGCCAAACAGGGCGTTACTTTGGGCGACCTGGTCGCGGGGGATGTATTTTTCAAACCGGGCTAATTCGACATCTTTTGTCGTCATTCCCCAGGTGTGCAAATCGAGGTTGAACTCGAATTCGTCCATAATGTACTGACGCAGACGCATCAGTTTGCGGTACGGCGATTTGCCCTCCAGCTTGATAAAGCAATCTTCTTTACGCCATTCCCAGATGGCCGGACTCATCAAATTGGCCAGTACCAGACTGTACATCAGCTCTGGGAAAACGAAGCATTCCATGTCCGAAAGCGTTACGGCGGAGCTGTACTTTTCGAGGTCTTGCGGCTGCATAGGGCTTATTATCTCGTTGACTAACTGTCGGCGAATCAAGAACTTACAGGAATATCAAGTCGGGGTGACAGGATTCGAACCTGCGGCCTCCTGGTCCCAAACCAGGCGCTCTACCAAACTGAGCTACACCCCGTCACAACCTTGGCAAGCAGGAGTATATAAGTTTTTTCTCGTAAAAGCAAACTTTAAGTGCTGTTTTGACAAGGGACATCTTTCGTCTTTTATTTAATCAAATGGCAATGTCCTATAATACAATTCAGTTTATTTAATTACGTCAGGCGACCTGTGAAAATGCCCTAATTTTTTCTTTTGGGTTATTGGGGTGTTTAATTTTGACGACATAATAACACGGTGAATTTTTTAATAAGTGTCAATCGATGCACGTTGTGGAAAAACAAGGGTATTAACTATGGAATCAACGCAAAACAGGCAGGTGTTAAAAGATACCAGCGAAATGGACCTCATGCTTGAGATGAGTCAGGCTGTCCAAGCGACGTTGGAAAATAAAAGCCTCCTTATTGACAATATGGCTTACCAAATACGGACACTGTCGAATGCGATTATCGGGTTTAGCGACTTGCTCAATGCCGAAGATTTAGAAGAAGGACTCAAAGACTATGTCTCCGAAATTCATCAGGCTGGCAAGGCGATGTCAAATCTGGTCAATGACGTCCTGGATGTAGTTAAGCTGGATTCTGGAAAGCTGACGATAACGAAAAACCACTGCAACCTTTCAGAACGGCTAAACGAACTCCATGAAAATGTTGGGGTTGCGGCACGACAAAAAGGACTTGCGTTTTCGATCGTAGCGGACAAAACCGTACCGGAACAAATCTTTACGGATGGCGACCGACTGATGAAATGCCTGATAAACTTAATCGCCAACGCCATCAAATATACAAAGCAGGGTTTTGTACAGGTTTCTGTTTCGATTGTGGAAAAAAAGGGTACAAGCTGGTTTCAGTTTAACATTAAAGATTCAGGGCAAGGAATTAGTTCCGACCGGCTGCCGCGAATTTTTGACGAAGTTGCCAAGCCGCAAAACGCCAATTGCGGCGTTTTGAGCAATATGGACATGGGGCTTTCTTTCGCCGGTTCGCTGCCGATAACCAAACGGTTGGTCACGGCGCTGGATGGAATAGTTGAAGTATCCAGCGTTGTTGGAAGCGGCTCAACTTTTTCGCTGCTGCTGCCGGCCGCAAAATCCGCCGAAAACGGGAAAAAACTGAATTTATCAAATGGGCCGCAGGATAAAGATCTGACCACAAAAGCAGCATCAACTTCCCAAAAACCAACCAAAAATGCCAAGCCAGAAAGCAACAAGGGGCATGTTCTGCTGGTAGAAGATCAGGAATCCAACCGAACTGTCGCCACGTTGCTTCTGCAAACGCTCGGACTTAAGGTTACTTCCGTTGAAGACGGACAGGCCGCGGTAGAGAAGGCCACAACCGAAGTATTCGATCTGATTTTTATGGACTTGATGCTGCCGAAGATGAATGGCTATGAGGCGACTCGGATACTGCGCAGCAAAAATATTCATATTCCGATTATTGCGTTATCGGCCGGCGTACTGAATGAAGACGAGGCGCGCTGTATTGCGGAGAACTTTAACGAGATGCTGTCTAAGCCGGTGGACGTCCGAAAACTGCGGCAGGTGATGCAGACCTATTTGCCTAATTTTGAATCGGCAACTTCCAATACGGGGAAGGCCAAGAACACAGACAACGAAGAGTTTACAATTGAGTACACGCATTAGATAACTAATCTACAAAGATTTTGTACCTATGACTGAGACGAAAACAACGACGACATTCCTGAGAAACGAGGATCGTATCCTCTTCGGCAACTGGCTGGTAGAGCAGGGATTGCTGCCAGAGTCCCAGCTCCAGCAGGTTCTTGAGTCGCAGCAAAAAAGCGGCGGGCGGCTTGGCGAGATTCTGGTGCGAATGAACTTTTTATCGGAGGCGGATGCAACCTGCGCTATTGGTCGATTTTTATCCATCGACTATATCGATCTGGATGACTTAACGATCATTGACTTTGACATTGCCCGAAAAATTCCTGAAAATATCGCCAAGCGGCTGGAAATCCTTGCGTTAAATCAGAAAGACGACACCGTTCTTGTCGCGATGGCCGATCCGCAGAATATCGTGGCTATTGACACCCTGACCATTAAGCTTAAACGTCAGGTCAAACCGCTGATTGCCGCGCCGCGCAAAATTCGGCAGGCGATTGAATACGTCTATCACGGCGGCGACTCCGATCAGCAGAGGATGAAAGACCTTGTTGATCTGGAAGTACAGACCAGCGAATCGGCCAGCAAAGCGTCGGAAGAAGCGGAATATACCGGCGACAGTTCCTCTGAAGCCAACGCCGAGGATGCCCCGGTTATTCGATTTGTGGATTTGATGCTGAGCCACGCGATCAAAAGCCGCGCCAGCGACATTCATATCGAGCCGCAGGAAAAAACGATGCTCATGCGTATGCGTGTGGATGGCATTTTGTGCGAGATGGTTCCCCCGGCGCGAAAAATGCAGCCGGCAGTCATCGCCCGCATCAAAATTCTGGCCGAAATGGATATTGCCGAGAAACGGCTTCCGCAGGATGGACGATTCCGCATTCGTATGGGCAAAGAGCGCGCCGATATTGACATGCGTGTTTCATCGCTGCCGACCATTTATGGCGAAAAAATCGTGATGCGTATTCTCGACCGCGGAGCGATCAATCACAGCCTCGATTCGATGGGATTAGACGCGGAGATGCTGGCGCGGTTTCGACGTGTTTTGCAGCTGCCGCACGGCATCATTGTGGTAACCGGTCCGACCGGCAGCGGCAAAAGCACAACGCTGTACTCGGCGCTGAATGAACTGAAAGACCCGCGTAAAAACATCACGACTGTCGAAGACCCGGTCGAATACCGTCTTGCCGGCATCAACCAGACGCAGGTCAAGTCGGAAATCAATCTGAACTTTGGGGACTGTTTGCGAGCGATTTTGCGTCAGGACCCGGATATTATTCTTGTCGGTG
>CAZVXR010000108.1:0-2443 GCA_964630865.1 uncultured Pirellulales bacterium
CCGGGGCGATCTTTGCCATAATTGCCATCACGACGATAATCAGCATAAAGACAGCCATAATGGGAGCGGCCATCTGGAGCGAGAGCATCAGCATCGCCGAGCCGGACCTTAGAATGCTTTCGGTTAATTGTGCCACGGATGGAATTTGTCCGATGGTGAAGTGGTCGTAGCTTCGGGCCAGGATTTTCAGCAGAATATGATGTCCGCTGGTGGCAAACAGGAGCAGTGCAAAAATCATTTCAATGAGAATGGCCAGCGTGTTTTCCTGCTCTTCGGTCAAGGGGTCCAGCTCGGTGGCGATATCCAGCCCCATCTGCTGTTCGCCGATACGGGCGGCATTGCGTACGACGCCAAACAGGGCATAGGCCACCAGTCCCAGCGCCAGGCCGTAGATCGCCTCGGCGCTGGTCCAGAGGATAATTTGCAGGACATCGGGCTGCTGGGTTGGCGGCGAATAGGGCAGGATTGCCGCAAAGAAGACCGCAAGCAGTATCGCCATGGCGGTTTTCGTCTGCGGGGGAATTGACGTCCAGCCAAAGACCGGCGAGGTGGCAAAAAACGCACCCACTCGCGTCAGAACCAGCAGAAAGCCCAGTAGTGTGCCGCCCAGAAAATCCATTATTGTCCGTAGGTCTGGATTTGGTTGAATATTTCGGTTGTAAACCGCATCAGCATTTGCAGCATCCAGTTGCCGAACAGCAGCGTCGCGATGCCCGCGGCAATCAGCTTGGGCGCCATCGTCAGCGTCATATCGCGGATTGAGGTTACGGTTTGAAATAGCGAAATCAGGATTCCCGAAGCCATACAGGCAACCAGAATCGGCGCCGATACGAGCATGGCGGTTTCCATGGTATGGCGGGCAAGATAGAGGATTGCGTCAATAGTCATAGCATTATGCCTTTAATTCATTCGGTTATCGGAAACTTAGGCTTAGTCCCTGCGCCAGAATGCCCCAGCCGTCTACGAGGATAAACAGAATCAGCTTAAATGGCAGCGAGATCATCGCCGGCGGGAGCATCATCATGCCCGCGCTGAGCAGGATACTGGCGATAACCAGGTCCAGCAGCAGGAATGGGATAAACAGGAGACAGCCGATTTCGAATGACGTTCGAAATTCGCTGATGACAAACGCCGGGGTTACAATATGCAGTTCCAGGTCAGTCGCGTTGGCCGGCGGGGGGATTTTTGCCATGTTCACAAAGAGCGTCAGGTCGCTTTTTCGGGTCTGGCGCAGCATAAACTCCTTGATAATCGTCGAGCTGGTTTTGGATGTTGCTTCGAAATCCATCGTCCCTTTCAGGTAGGGCTGAATTGCCCGCTCATTGATCAGCTTCATCGTCGGGGCCATTGTAAACAGCGTTAAAAACAAAGCCAGCCCCATAATGACGGTATTGGGCGGGATATTCTGTGTTCCCAGCGCACGCCGGACGAATCCCAGTACGACCACAATTCGGGTAAAGGATGTCATCATGGCCATCAGGCTCGGAATCAGGGCCAGCAGGGTAAAGATCGCCGCCAGTTTAACCGGCGTAGTCCACTCGGCGGGCTTTTGCTGATTATCCGTGGTTGCCTTGTTGATCATATTGATGATGTCGGGAATCTGCGGCATCGCCCCTGCGGTTGGTGGCTGTGCAGTGAGGGCGGCTTCATCGGCGGCAAAGGCAATGGCTGATAGTCCAATAAGCAGGAAAGCGATTAGGCACTGTTTCATTCTTTTTATTTCCTGTCTTCTGTCGGAATAATTCCCGAATCGCTCAAGTCGGAGAGTAATCGAAGGCCTTCGGGGCTGCTGGCGATAAGAAGCTGTTTTTTTCCGGCCTGAATCAAATATACCGACCGGCGGGGTCCCAGCGACATGGTTTCCAGAATGGACAAGTGTCGGCTTTTGTTGGCGACCCAGGGAACATTCATTTTTTTGACGAAAAACCAACCCGCGATGCCAATGACCGCAACCAGAGCCAGCATAGAAATGAATTTTCCGATAAATCCGTTGTTGGGACTTAATCCCTGCGGGGCGGTTTGCTGCCTTAGATTCCAGGCATCGGGGACGGGACCGATGTTTTGATCGGCCGCCGGGGCTGTGTCCAGTGCCTTGCTTTCTCCCAGACAGGGACGCAAGATGACTTGCCCGATGACACTGAGGATCAGAAGTGATCCAACTATAAAAAGACGTTTTTTAGCCATAAGTTTCATCCTAAACCGATATTACAATCGTTATCTATAGGATATGCAAATAATGTGCCTTGTGATGAAAGGTGCGTTTTTAGGGCAAAAAGCAGGCTCGTGGTGGTTTGCGCGCGCAATAAAATTACACCCTTGTAATGGGGTTCATTGTTACTGTAGTTGGTATGTCTAAGCTAATTTGCCGTGGTGATTATTGTTCTTTGACTCGTTTTAGCTGAAGGCTTAGGGCTGCCGCCGCTTCCGGATTGCTGGTTCCGAT
>CAZVXR010000109.1:0-6154 GCA_964630865.1 uncultured Pirellulales bacterium
GCAGCACAAAGCAGTCTGCCGTCTGAGGTATCGGATTCCAGACAGGCGGCATCCGAGGGAGTGGTTTTGTCAGAAGAGCAGTTGTCCGAAAATCTCGGCCGCATGGTCCAGCAGGACTTCAAAGGCAGCAAGCTGTTGGAAAAACTCTTGCGGTATGAAGGTCAGATAGAGCGGTCTCTGTACCGCGCTCTGCTGGAATTGCAGAAACTCCAGTCCAATCGCGCCCATTCCGAGGCCATCGACGTCTTGGAAGATGCTGTGGAATCCAATCCCAGTAGGGGTGAACCTATGTGTTCGCCCGCCCCTGAAATAGTGATCGAGGATTTACCCTCTGTAGGATGGGCTTTGGCCCATGCAGAAGCACAAAAACCAAACGAACCCATTTTGGCATACAGCCCATCCGAACCCCAATCGTCAACGCCACCCGCTGAAAGTCCGCAAAGCTCTCCCTCTTTTCAAGAGGGACTGCCGCAAAGCGGGGAGCGGTCCCTTCCCTTAGCTGGAAGCTGGCCGCTGGAAGCCGGAAGCTGCAGCCCCGAAAAACCAAACGAACCCATTTCGGAAGAAATAGTTCCGCCGCAGATGCTCCTACCAATTGAAAATAGCAAATGGAAAATGGACAATTTCCAATCGCCCATCATCAATCAGCAATCGTTAATCTCACCCTCTGGCGCGGGCTATAAACCTTTCGCGAAATACAGTCCGCCAAAACGCATAAGTCCTCACGATACCTGGTTAAGCCGTCTATCCGACGAAGAATTGGATCGTCTGACCTTAGAAATTGAAAATCAGTCCAGTGCTGCTCGGCTAAAGCATCCAACCGTCCATGATTTCAGTCATCTAACCGATGAGGAATTGGATCGCCTGGCCAAGGAATTGGGCTGAAAAACCTCAGTCGGGTGTCCTGCTTGTCTCCGACAAACAGGTTTTTGCCGGTAGTGCTTTCTGTGCTCTTTGAAATAAAAAGAAGGAAATATAACCCCCCAATGCCAGCTTCATTTTTCACTCTTACATCTTACGTCTGTTCCTCAAAACCAAACAAACCCATTTGGGCAAATAGGTAAAATGGAAATCAAGGCCATCTCCCCAAAAAAATTCTCAGTGAAATTTGTTTCGTGTCTTTTTGTGTTTTTCGTGGAAATCTTAGTTGCGTCTTTAGCGTCAAAAAATCAACAAAAACGGTGGAACACTGGAATGCTAACACAAAACAGGTTGCCCATCGTTGCATGTGGACATTTGAACTATCTCTCTGGGTTTCTCGGTGCCATCTGCGGCAAAAATTATTTTCTACGAACTGGCAGCCAAGAACTATGAACTATTTCCCCCTCGATCAAACTGCTTCAGATCTTTGTTTCGGCAGTGCCGGTAAAGCAATCCAATTCGATGAACTTTCATCGAATCCAAGTCAATCAAAACCGGCCCCGATTCGCTAATAATAATATTGGCGCGTTTCAGGTCACCGTGGGTAATGCGATACCGCTCCATCAGTTCCAAAATGCTGTCAATCTGCTGCAAAACCATCGCCTGCCGCTCTTCGTCGATAGCAACCAATTCAAGAAATTCATTGAGTTTGGGGCCCTCAACCCACTCATTGATAATGTAGGAGCAATAAACCAGCGGTCCTTCTCGTTTTTCGAGAAACGCCAGAGGCGGGGCGGTTGGAATTTTTAGCATTCTCAGCCTATGGCCGTCTAACCAGCAGTGTTTGGCACGACTGCCTTTAAGGGTATGGCGGAGTGAATGCCAAAATCCCTTGTGATTATAACGCTTGATAACGACGCGCTTGCCATTAATTTCAACCAGCGAAACAAAGCATGTATTGCCGCGTTTGAGAATCTTTCCCTTGCTCATCACTAAATCAATTTGCAATGGCAGTTCCGCCGCCTGTTTTGGCTCGCAGAAAGCATTGGCAAAAACCCCGCGGACGGTCTTGGTTCTCAGGGTAAAGTAGCGTTTGCTGTTGCGCAGTGTCTTAGGCAAAAACCGCCGCGTTGTCCGCATCCGGCATGCCCGGATCTGCCGCAGCAGTCTTTCCAGTAGCCACGGCCGCAAAATCAATCCCCGTACCGCAAAATATTTCCGAATAAACGTCTCTAATCGAGGCTCGTCGTCTGCCGGCCAGTTCGTGCAAAGCTGTACAAGCTGGGCAAGCCCTTTTTTGACCGCGACCGGTTGCGAATAAAATCGAATCTGTGCCGGGTCAAGAACATAGAAGCGGTTGTTCGCTTCCAGAAAATTGCCCAGATGCAAATCCTTTTGCAGTACACCTTGAATATGCAGATGAGCCAGTTGCCCGATAACCGATTGCAGGAGTTTGACCTTGGTCGGCTTGTCTGTGAGCTCCTGAAACAGGGTAAAGACATCGCGGCTGTTCAGGATGTACTCGGTCGCCATCGCCCACTGTCCCGAACTGGTTTTTCCAAAAAACAATGGTTCCGGCCGGAGAATCTGGAGCGACCGGAGTTTTTGCAAGCCGTTCCACTCGCGAAAAAGATGCCGACGCCCCAAGAGTCCCTGACGAAAAACCTTGATAATAACTCTCTGGTTGTTCCAATATGCAGAATAGACCTGCCGTCTGTCGCCAACCTCGCGAATCAGTTGGCAGTTATTGCAGACAAAGCCGCCATTACGCTCCCCGGCGGGATAGACTGTAATGTCCGAAACAGGTTGATTATGCTGCATGAATAGTCCTGAAAAGACCGCCGTCTTTGAAATTGGCGGATTTAACGATAGATTTTGTAACATATTACACCGGCTAAGTCAAGCCTGTACCTTATTGTGCTAAATCAGGCAAAGCTGCCTCTGGAAAAAGAAATAATATCGGTTACAATGTCCCATGTTCTTATCTGCCGTATACTTGTATACCTGTATACGTTGACCTTAATTAAAGGATAATATGGACTGGTTTTTAGTCATAGCGTTTGGTTTGGTTCTTGGGCAGTTGCTGTTCAGCATTCAGGTACTCAGCAATGTCCGCTATGCGCTCAGAAAGGCCGAGCGGAAACGAGACGCCTATCGGCCTTCGGCAGTCATTATCGTCCCGTGCAAAGGACTGGACTCCGAATTCGAACGGAATATCCTATCTTTCTTCCGCCTAAATTATAAGCCCTATCGGCTGTGGTTCGTGGTTCAGGATGTCTCCGATCCGGCGTATGACCTCCTGCAAAAGATGATCGCCCGGTATTCCCCGCAGACGGTCGCTGCGGAAGTCCGTATCTTCATCGCGGGCGTTGCCTCCGGCTGCAGCCAGAAGCTGCATAACATCCTGCATTGCTACCGCCAGATTCCAGCGGAGGATAGCGTATTAGTTTTCGCCGATTCCGATGCTTGTGCCGATGACGACTGGCTAAGCCATATTGTCTATCCGTTACGCAGCGAAAAATACGGCGCCGCCAGCGGATACCGCTGGTTTGTCCCCGGACAAAACAACCCGGCAACGCTGGCGTTGTCCTGTGTTAATGCGATCGTTGGCCAGCTGCTTGGCAACACGCAATTCAATCAGGCCTGGGGCGGTTCGATGGCGATTCGGGTCGAAACTTTCCGTGCGTTGAATTTGGAATCAATCTGGTCGAAATCCATCAGCGATGATCTGACGCTCAGCGGGGCGGTAACACGGTCTGGAAGAAAAACCGCCTTTGCTCCTGCCTGTATGGTTGCCTCGTATGAAACGACCACATGGCAAAAACTGTTCGAGTTTGGCCGTCGGCAACTGCTGATTACCCGTATCTATGCTCCTAAAACGTGGCTTTTTGGGCTATTTGGTGTCATCTTTAGCGTCGGCGGTTTTTGGCTGATGGCAGCGATTACGATTGCCGGATTAACCACAGGTTCGAAGAATGCGGTGTTCTATGCCGTAGCCGCTGGACTGATTTTTGGTTTTCAGTGGATGCGGGCGATCTTGCGACAATGGATGATTATGCAGCTGCTGAACAAAGATACCGCCAAAGCCCTCCGTATAGCGTTCTGGGCAGATGTTTTATTTTTCTGGCTGTGGGGGATATTGTTCCTGATTTTGATATTCAGTTCTGCATTTGGCAAAACGATCTGCTGGCGCGGGATTCGCTATCGTATCAACAGTCCGCTGGATGTGGCCATCGAAAAAACGAAGAAATAAAAACGATGAAGCAATATCTTTTCAAAACTACTTGTCCTCTGCATGGAAGGAGCTGCGGGTAAAAGGGGAGCTTTGGACCCAGGTAAATCCAAGTGAGCGGGCGTTTTTTGCCCAATCATCGAATTTGTCGGGGTGGACATAATCGACGACGTCCAGAGAATTTTTGTCCGGTCTAAGGTACTGGCCGAGAGCGATCCGGTCGCAGCCGATACACCGGAGGTCCTTGAGGACTTGCAGCACCTGCGGATCGGTTTCGCCGAGGCCGAGCATAATCGAGGATTTGGTCTGGATTGCGGGCCATTTGACTTTGGCTTTCTCCAGCAGGTTTAGCGATAACCGATAATTTCCCCCCGGCCGCACAACCGGATACAATGCCGGAACCGTCTCAATATTATGCCCAAAGACAAATGGCGTTTCCGCATTCAGAATATCCAGAGCCGCATCCTGGCAATCCCGGAAATCCGGCACGAGCAATTCATACTCCAGCTTTGGCAGTTCATTGCGGCAGGCGTTAATGACATTGCGGAACTGTCCCGCTCCGCCATCGGGTAAGTCGTCCCGATTGACGCAGGTAATCACGAGGTAATTGAGCTTTAATTCCTTAGCCATTGCCGCAACCCGCGCTGGCTCGGTTGCATCCGGCGGCAGGGGCTTGCCGTGGCCGACGGAGCAGAATTTGCAATTGCGGGTGCAGAGAGTGCCGAGAATTAGAACCGTTGCCGTCCCTCGCGTCCAGCATTCACCGCGGTTGGGACAATTGGCGTTGGTGCAGATTGTTTCGATGCCGAGTGTGTCCAGCGTATGGTGCGTATGGTTGAAGGTTTCACCGGAGCCAACGCGGCGTTTGAGCCAGTCGGGAAATTTGCGTTTGGAATTGGTCACTGTGGGATCTCCGTCAAAAAACGCTCACAGAGTCGGCTGGCCGCGGCTTTAACTTCTGCCATCGGATATGTTTTGCCGGTTTGTTCTGCGGCAGAGGTCATCTTGACCCCCTCTAAACCGCACGGGACAATCCAGTCAAAGAGGCTCAGGTCGTTTTGAATGTTGATGGCAATGCCGTGCATCGTAACCCATTTTTTGATCTGTACGCCGACGGATGCGATTTTGTCCCTGCCGACCCACAGGCCGGGTAGTCCTTTTTGCCGGTGGGCAACAACGCCGAGCGAGTCGAGCAATTCGAGACCGACTTGTTCAAGTTGGCGGACAAATTCTGTTACGTCGAGTTTTAGACTTTTCAGCTTGACAATCGGGTATATCACGAGCTGTCCGGGGTTGTGGGCGGTTGTTCCGCCGCCGCGACCGATGGTGATAAGCTCAACATCCTTATCATGCAGGGTGGATGCGTCGGCCAGCAGCTTGTTTTCGGTCTTGCGGGCACCGAGAGTAATTACCGACGGATGCTCAACCAGCAAAATTGTGTTGGGGATCGCATCCGCCTGACGGGCGGCAAGCAATTCCAACTGCAAAGACAGAATTTGTCCATATCCGGCGATTCCGCAATCGCGGATAATCAAATGACTGTATGTATGCGATGATTTTATCATAAAAGCGATTTTATATTGGATTGTAGGCAAGTGAAAATGAATGTCAATATATTATTTTGGACTGGATACGATGTTCCCTGTCTATCCCACCCAAAGTTTGTTTTGGACTTGACAGCATGGGTTTTGGCGGCCTAAAATGGTTGTATAAAAAATATAGACGGATAAGAAAAGGATGGTTTATGATTCATGATACCGTAGCCAATGCGTCTTTGTATTTTGGCCCCAATGATCTGCCGTACAAAGCATTGCAATTTGCCGCCGGATTTGATCCGTCCCAGCCGGACGGTCGGTATGAGATTGATGGCGATAAAATGTATGCTTTAGTGACGACCTACAACACCAGGCAGGCCAGCGAGAGCAGATTCGAGTCACACCGGAAATATATTGATATTCAGCTGCTGCTGAACGGCTGCGAATTTATCGACGTTTCTTTGGATGCACATCTCGATATTACGACGGCTTATTCCGAGCAAAAAGACGTTACTTTTTATGCTGC
>CAZVXR010000110.1:0-3316 GCA_964630865.1 uncultured Pirellulales bacterium
CCAGGCAAAATCGGTCGATTGGGATATTTCGATCGGTCAATTCCGGCATCTGACAAATATGCTCGACATTTTTGAGAATGCGTATCGCCCGGTCCCAAAGCCAGTTATCGACGGAGCCGGAGGTCGACGGAATTTTCATCGTCTTTTCGGCGATATGTCGTATGGCATCCATTTCTGACACGATTGCATCTCCTGAGCAATTTGCTTGGCTATCTTATCGCACGTTTTGGATAGGACGTCAAGAGATTTCGGATGCAGGCCGAGAATCTGTTCCAGCTATGGCGTCATCAGCAATACGGACTGGGCGGCGACCAGGCGAATGTAGGGGGATTGGCTTTCGAGTGATTTGGCGAGATATCCTGTCAAGATATCAATCTTAATCTTCCCAATCGCGGTAACCGCAGTCCCGGTTGCCATCGTTGCCTCATTCAGATTGGGGTTGGTCTGGAAATATTTAACCACTTCCTCCAAGCCATTTGTCTTGCCTAATCTGCCAAGTTCTTCAGCGGCGACCAGTCGCACTTCAAGAATGTCGTCATTCTTGAGTGTTTTTTCGATTGCATCAATAGCTTCTTTGGTCGCTAATGCCCCCATTCCGCGAATACCCATCACCCGGTCATCAGCGTATTTGCTGATCAGCAGTGGCCAGAGCTTGGATTTATAGATTTTAGCATCTTTCATTATTGCCAGTGAATCGACAGCTTGTAGATGGACTTTATCCTGTGCATCGAGGTCTTTAAGGGCGAGGTATAAAAGTTGCGTATCGTCGGGATTTCCAAGTTTTCCAAGCAGCAGCAGGGCATTGGCCCGAAGGGTGCCGTTGGAACTGATGGCGGCGTCGCGGATTTGCCGGTAATGGGATTTATCGCCAAATTTGGTCAGGGAGTAAGCCGCCGCGATTTGGACATTTTCGTTTTCATCTCGTAATGTCTTATTGAGCAAGTCCTGACAGGTCTGGCATTCCATATCCCCGATTGCGACCGAGGCGGTAAAGCGTACCGCGGCTGAATCATCGGTTAATCTTTGAATAATATCGGTAATCATCTGTTTCTGGCCGGTCGAGAGCGCTACTTCGATGGCGTGGTTGCGCATATAGGGATTGCTATCGGTAAAGCTGTTTTCAAGAATAGCCATCGCCGAAGTTTTGAGGGATTGCACTTTGATGGGGGCAACGTCAACTGCCAGGGTTTTTTTTTCTTTCTGTTGTGCCGCACAGCCGCCAGCGATAATGATGAAAGCCGCCATGATAACGCATGTTTTTTTCATTATTTATGTCTCCTGATACGATTTTTAATCCAATAGGTTACAAAGATTATGACCAAGGCCGCCGCCGGGGTCTTGTCGATCCAATCGCCAAAACGTGTGTAAAAGGTAACCGTCTTGCTTTGCGGGACGGCGGAGGCGAACCATCCTTCGACGCCCTGACGCGACATAGCTTCTATCGGCAAATTACCGGCAAAATATTGATTCTGAATTCTGCCGAAGGGGTCAATCAGGCAGCTTATGCCGGTATTGACGCTGCGGACGACGGCGACGCGGTTTTCGATGCAGCGAAAAACGCTGATGGCGGTTCGCTGTGCCAGTTCGACCGAGGGGCGGATTTTGCCATTTTCGAAGCGGACATACCAGCCGTCATTGCTCATATTGACTAACCAGTCGATGCGTTTTTTGCCGTCTTGATAAACTGCATGCCGGCTGATGGCCGGGTCGGTATCCTCATAGCAAATCATTACACTGAAAGCATAGTCCTGTCCGCCCAGCCGAATGGGAAATGCGGTGTGGTCCTTGCCGGGCGTTAAATTATAATCATAATCATACGGATTAAAGAGGGTGAACATTTTATACAAGGGCGGGAAGCTTTTTTTAAATGGGATGTATTCGCCGAATGGAACTAAGTGGATTTTGTCATACCGCAGACCGGATTGAATTCCATCCGGTGTATAAAGATAGGCCGAGTTAAACCGCTCGGTTACGTCGAGTTTCCCCTTGACTTCTCCGACATACGCGCCGTGAGCTCCGACTAAAATATAGCACTGGTTTGCTTTGGCGTATGCGGCGATTTGCCGGTGAAACCGTTCCGGTTCGCTATTGGGGTCGCAGTACATCCGGTATCCGGGATTCAGAGAGGCCAGGACCATCGTTTCCGGCCAGATAACTAATTTTGCTCCGGCGGCAAGACATTGATCACTCAATGAAAACAGCGTGTTTAAGATGTTCTGGGCGTTGTCGGTTTCCTCTTTGACGACCGAGGGAACATTGGTTTGGACGACGGCGACTTTGGGTAAAGAATCTTCGTAGGTGCAACAGCATTCCCCCGAAAGTTCGATAGGAGTTGGTGTAAAGATCGAATATAAAAATGCCGCAATGATTAACGTTACAACCACCACGGTTTCAATCCATAGTCGCTTTTGTCGCAGGGTTTTGGTTTGATACGCAATAATAACGTCAGCGACAACGCCATTGACTGCGGTAATCAGAATAGAAATACCAAACGTGCCGAACAAGTCTGCAATTTGAATCAGAAACAGATTGGCGTATTGGCTATGAGCGAGAAAGTACCAGTTAAATCCGGTAAAGAGAAACGACTGGATGGATTCGGCTCCGACAAACAGGAGCGGGATAGCCAGCGCCATCGGCCAGTTTTGGGTTCGCAAAAACCGTACGCCCAGCGCCAGCAGCGGCCAATAGACCGCCTGCCACGCGGCAAAAGCGATAAAGCCCGGCCCGGTAATGGGAATAATCCAGTACAGATTGCCCAGCCAGGAAACAAACGACACAAGGTATGCCGTGATAACCAGCGTTTTCGTTGGCGTTTCCGGCCTGCATACCAGCATAAACGGCACCAGCCCAACCCATGCCAGAAATGACAAATCCCACGGCGCCTGACAAAACGTCAGCAGCAGGGCGGATAACACCATCCCTGTTGCAATGCGTAGGAT
Organism: uncultured Pirellulales bacterium; assembly: GCA_964630865.1. Lineage (GTDB taxonomy): Bacteria > Planctomycetota > Phycisphaerae > Sedimentisphaerales > Anaerohalosphaeraceae > Anaeroglomus. The sequence continues at coordinate 2,940 of CAZVXR010000110.1, forward strand.
GGGCTTTAGCCCATCATTTTGGGTTATTTTCTTATGACCCACGTCGTCAACTCCTTGAGGGCTTGCTGAATCAGGGCGGTATTGTAATTTTTGCCGTTATTCATTCGCAAAGCAAATTGATCGCAAAACAGCTTAAAGTATTTGGCGTTCTCAATCAGCGTTTTGGCGTCGAAGCCCATCTCGGCAAAAAGGCGTTTTAATTCAATCTGTTCAGCAATTGAAAGCGACCCGTTATGAATCTGCTTTATTTGTTTCGCCAGTTCGGCCAGCCTTTTTTCGGTGTTTTTTGTATAATCCTCGGAGATATCAATTCCGCAATAATCCCGTCCAAGCTGCAAGGCCGCCGCGGCGGTCGTGCCGGAGCCGTTAAGCGGGTC
>CAZVXR010000111.1:0-3252 GCA_964630865.1 uncultured Pirellulales bacterium
GCCGCCGGTCAGATAATTCACCCAAAAAGTACCGCCATCGCCGGGGAAAGTGGCATTTTTTAGATTGGAAGGATAGGATAAATTCCCCTGTGCGGCCCTTTTGACTGTATGTGTCCGGTCGTAAGACCCCGGTGCGCCGCCGCCGGAAATATAGGAACCTTCCCCAAAGTTCGGAGCAATGCGAATACCCGCCTCGACATTGGTGCCGGTTTCAATGAGGTTTGTAATCGCCGCCTGGCTGGCCACCGAGGCCAGCAAGATTACAGCTAAGATTAGATATACTTTTTTCATCTCTATCCTCTTCTACCGAAGAAAATCTGCTTCCATTTTTCGCTCTCGAAGGAGCACCCCCAGAGAGCACTCTTTACAGCACCTTACAACATACACAATACACTTTACTATAGATTCCCATTGGCTCCCCGTACTGGCGGGGGAGACAGCGAGCGTTGTAACCAATCAATCGTCCAGCCAATGCGCCACGAACATGGCCAAATCGCTGGTATCAACATCACAATCCTGGTCCATATCGGCAACTGAGGCCGCACAAACAAAAGGCGGCGCGGCCTCGGAATCGTCGTCGGCACGACTGAGGATCTGGTCGTCAGTCATCGCGGCGGTGTACAGATTAAAGGCTCTGAGTTTGGACGAGGTTAGACCCCAACCCGCTTCATAGCCCCGGCCTATGTAATTGACCGTGTCGTTAAACGCGTCATCGGTGCTCTTGAGGCCGGGCATTGTGTTGTTCGGATCGGACCACTGATTCATTTCCCCCTTGAGAACCCCGCCATAGTAAAACTTCACCTTGTTGGCAACATTATCCACCACAACCGTGACGCAAACATCGACGTCGTTGTATACGTAGGAAAGCTTCGGAAGATATTCACCCCACTGCTCACTATAGAGGTTGTTGCCGTGATAGAAAATCACGGATTTCTCGTTGTTGCGACTCAACAGGCTGAACATATCGCCGCCGCCGCTGGCCGGATTGCCGTTGCCAAACATAAAGTAGGAACTCCGGAAATTATCATTATCCCACGGATACTGATTATGCCGGCAAAACATCTCGAAGGTTACGCCGTGGTTGTTGCGCATGGCGTTAAGCATACCCGCCGGCAGTTCGATATAGGCGCCGCCGCGGGACAGGTCGTTTTTCTGGGGGCCCGTTTGCGTATCATGCTTGAGCCACAAATACCCGGTGCCCCATTCGACAAAGGTCTGCGTTCCCGGCAGGTTAGGGTCATCAAAGTCCTTCAGCGTGCCATTCGCCCCGCCGACTTCATCTTGGATTGTCGTGCCGTCGCCTCCGGCGCCTTCGTTAAAGGTATAGCGATGCGCCAGAGCCGAAGGATAGATGTCCAGCCAGAAACGGGCGAACAGGGCGAAGTCTTCCAGGTCCACATGGCCATCCATGGTTAAATCGGCCGGATTGTGATACACCACAATGCCGTCCAACTGGGTCCGGGCACCATTGGCATTCTTGTCATGAATTACACCCTGGCCCACATACAGAGTGATTTGGCCGCTGGCATCTGCTTGCCACTGCCCCATGCTATTGGCATACAATCCCTGGAAATATTTGTATGCACTATAATCGGGATGCGCAGGCTTGTAGGCATTACCGCTAAAAGCCCCATTACCATCTCGGGTAACTTCGTTAATCTTAGTACCCACAGATGCATCATTGACGGTGATGTTGTCATCGGAGGCACCATAAGAAAAATCATAGTCGTTAACGCCATTGTCCGTCCTGTTTTCCAAAATTTTATTCGGATCGGTAACCGGATCATAGCGCCGCCCCAAAGACACCATTTTAAGTTCATAAATCCCATTAGCGACCAGGCCGCTGATGGTCACAGTGATCGGGTTGTAATCAGGACCTGCCCACGGCGGGGCAGGATTGCTGCTTGACCAGGGAGAATTGGATCTTCCATCATCGTCCACACCTTTGCCATTTACAAGCTGAGTGCTGTCAGAGGTATCATCAAGATTCCAATTGACGTTGCTGGTCGTGGTGCGAGGATCAGGCACAGACGCGCCCAAAACACTGGTCATGGTCAGTCCGCCTCGGGTATCCGCAGTGGCTGAAAAATTCAGAAATGTACCGCCGGTAACCGTTTCAACCTCTGTCACAGTAACCGCCTGTGCGGCTCCGCCGGATAGCAATACTGCAACTAAGATTAGACACACTTTTTTCATCTCTATCCTCTTCTACCGAAGAAAACCGCTTTACATATCTTCACTCTCGAAGGAACACCCCCCACACAGAGCACTCTTTACTACGCCACACACACGAAACACTTTAGTATTGATTCCCGCTGGCTCCCCCGCCAAGGGGGGAGCCAACGAGCGTAGTATCTAATCATTAATCCTGGTAAGACATCAGCCAGTCTTCGGCTAATTCTACAAAGTCCAAAAGGTCCACATCGCAATCACCATCAAGGTCAGCCGCGTAATTCTGGGCACACCCAAGTTTGTCTGGACCGTCAATGTATCTTGTCTGCACCTGAGCACCTGTCAGAGCGACGTCATAGATATTGAAAGCTTTGTACCGAACTCTGGCCATATCGTCGCCGCTTCCATAGCCGCGTCCGATGTAGTTGGCGATGTCTTTAAAAGTATTATCGCTGCTCTTAAACCCGGGCAGTTCCCACGGGGAGCTACTCTTGTCGGCGGTGTTTTTCAATTGTCCGTTGACATAGACAAAAATCTTGTTGGCAGCATTGTCCACTACCACCACCGCATGCGCATTGCTTTCCAGCGAAGGCGATGCCTCATACCACTGGCTGTAATACCCACCATCCTGATTATACCACACCACATGATTTTCATTGTTTCGGCTTATCAGGGTAAACATATCGTTGGCGTCAATAACTCCATGGCCAAAGCAGAAATACGAGCTGCGCCAGGTATCGCGATCATCCGGGGTACTCGCCCCAGGGGTCGGCTCTGCGAAGAAAACCTCAAACGTGATACCATTGTTGTTGCGGAGAGCGTCAATCATATTATCCGGCAGTTCAACATAGGCACCGCCGCGTGCAAGGGTGTTTTTTTGCGTAGTTGTATTGAGCAGGTCCAGATGGCCGGCTCCCCACAGAGAAAACGTCTGTGTTCCTGCTACAGTGGGGTCATCCACTTCAATCAGCGTGCCATTAGCTCCGCCGACCTCGTCGTAAATCGTTGTGCCTGCGCCTTCATCAAAGGTATAGCGGTGCTTCAAATAGGTCTCAATATAGTTGGTTCCGCCAGCCCCAT
>CAZVXR010000112.1:0-5109 GCA_964630865.1 uncultured Pirellulales bacterium
CCGGGCACGTTCATGCTTGGGTTGCTTGAATATATTTGCCGGGTCGGCAGGCCCGATACTGCCCGCCTTGAATCAATTTCCCTTACCGGCATCGACCGCACCAAAGACAGCCTGGCTGCGGCAGACAGCCTCATCGGGCAGTATTGCAGCCTTGACTGCCTGCCTCCGGGCTTGACGGTCAAGGCGTCGTTCAGGCAGGGCTCCGTGATTTCGCCGGACTTTCTGAAAAGCCCCGAACTGTATGATCTCATTATCGCCGGCAATGTGCTTGCAGAGCTGCAGGGAGAAGCGCTTTGCGCCTGTCTGGCTGCAATCACTCATCATCTGGCCCCCGGCGGCGCTCTTATTATTGTCGATCCCGGTACGCGCCGAGCGGCACGGCGTCTGCTTGATGTCAGGAACATGCTTCTTCAGAATACGCAGTTGCGGCTGTATGCCCCCTGTCTCTGCTCTGCGCCCTGCCCGCTGCAGGATGATGAATCTCAGTGGTGTCATGAAAAGCTTTTCTGGCAGCCTACGGAGGTGATTCGCCTGATCGATGGTGTGCTCGGTTTCACCAAAGAAAAAGGGATCAAGTATTCATTCCTCACGTTTGTAAAGAAGGATGTTGACCGGCTGAGCCTGTATGCCGGCATGGCACAGGAAAAAATCTGGCGGGTCGGAAGCTATGTGATTAAAAATAAAGGTGAGGATCGGCTGTGGGTCTGCAACGGACGGGAGCGGCTGCTGCTGCGCCGCCTTGCGCGCAACCGCTCGGCGACAAACAGCGATTTTGAACAGGCCGAGCGCGGAGATATTGTTTTTGTTGACGGCGCCGCGCCACGCGCGGCATTTCATGATCTGCCGAAAGAAGCGGTATTCACTATTCTGCGCTGATAGGCTTTTACTTTAGCTGGTTGGGCAAAGCGGAGCGTGCCCAACAATAGCTGTGATGCAATCGAAGTAATGCTGGGCACGCTCCGCTTTGCCCAGCCTACAATCTCCCCTGTTACATAGATGTCTGCATAACATCGGAATAGCCACAAAATGCAGAACGAGAGCCATTCATTTTGACAATTTTAATAAAATTATGCAATAAGCAGCTTAGGTGAGAATCGGAAATTACAGAGGTCTATATATTAATTGTTAGCTGAATTAATTTATCAACATATGAAAATTTGCAGAAAATGCAATATTGAAAAACCTTTTGAATGCTTTGGCAAAAGAAAAGCTTCAAAAGATGGACTGAAAAGTTGGTGTAAAGAATGCGAAGCTGATGATGCAAAGTTACGCAGGAAGAATAATCCTGAAAAGGCGAAAGAAATTGATAAACAAAGTAGAATAAAAAATAGAAAAAAACGTATTGAAGAATCAAAAAAATGGAGGGCAAGTAAATTAGTTTACGCAAAGAATTATCAAAAAAAATACAGACAACAAGATGAAGTCAAAATACGCAGAAGAAAAGAGGCTGAAAAATATCGAAGAAAAATAGGTATCCCCTTAAAAACAAAAATGTCGATTGAGGAATACCTTGCAAAAGCAAACATAAGAGCCAAAAGGTATTACCAGAACAATAAATTAAAAGTAAACAATTTTAAAAAGCACTGGTCAAGGAATAAACTTAAAATAGATGTACAATATAGACTTCGAAGACGATTAAGCACAAGGATTTACCACGCCCTTAAAGGATCGTCGAAAAGCGATTTTACAATCAATCTCATTGGTTGTTCCATTGAGGCTCTTATGAAACATTTAGAAGCTAAATTTTCTCATGGGATGACATGGAATAACTATGGCGCATGGCATGTAGACCATATTGTCCCATGTGCATATTATGATTTAACCGACGAAAATGAGCAGAGAAAATGTTTTAACTATAAAAATCTACAACCCTTGTGGGCTTTTGCAAATATGTCTAAAGGCGCTAGGCATAAGCAAATCTCAAATGATATTGTAAAGAGCTAACTACCGCTTTAACAAGGGCGCTCGTTCCTTGCGCCTGTTAAGCGGAACGTTATGCGATAAAATAGAAAAAAACAAATGCCATTAACGTTAACCCAAATTGAACAGCTTCGTAATGCAATTACTGGCTATGCTTTTCCGCCGGTCTATTTTGACTACGACAATGACATAGAGGTAGTAGCTCAAAATATGCAAGAGGTTGAAGCAATGCTTGCTCGTCAATTGAGGTCGCAAGAAATGGGAATTACAAAATACGGGCTGACAAACATTCTATACTGGGGATATGCCCAAATTGGTTATAGACAAAATAGAATAAATGATTTTATGAATAATGTTTTAGATCAACAAATCATTAATTTTCAAGCCCTGATGACAGCCGACAACATGCCTACGATGATGACAATTAAGCGTATTGGGATGCCTCAATATTCAGGGGTTTCATTTGTTTCAAAAATACTCATGTTTTTGGATCCAAGCGATTATTGTGTTTTAGACCAGCAATTGGCAAAATTGAGGACTCCTGGCTCACCTAAAATTCTTAATGACTTAGTCTTCAATCAAAACGCAACACAAATCAGAATTACAAACCATAATGAATCCATCTATAACGGCTGGTGTAATGAGTGCACTGAGATCAGCCAAATGTATTTTCAAGGCACTTATAGGGTTGTTGATGTAGAACGAGGCTTCTTCAACCTCATCCAGCAGAATAATTTATTAGATGCGCAGGCAATATATAATAACGCATAACGAATCACTGCAGCCGGTCGGCTGATCTTTGCGTTAGGCTTTGTAATTTACTGAATTCACACGAGCTTAATTTTGCACCATGCAGAAACCAAATCGCAATAGATTCGCTGCCGATCCATTTGGTTATAGCGCACTTGCATGGCATCAGTGGGGAACTGTGCAAACTCTCGCTGGTTTCCCGGTTGAGTCTAAGCTGTCGGCAACCAGTGCTGAACTGAAGAATCCGATCCTTTGGCTCACACAAGCCACTGCACTTTCAGAGGCAGCAAAAGCGATGCTCGGCGTAGAGCCTTCCTGGGACCACATGCCAATGCCGGTACGAAGCATGTGTGACAGCCAGTATTGCGCTGCCGCTCTCATGCTGATCGGCTACAGCTTAGAAGTTTGCCTTAAAGCCATGCAAATTCTTCTGAAAGGCGTAGAAGCGTACACCAATGAAGAACATCGCTTCTTGCACCATCGCCTCGAAGAACTCGCGGAGTTGATTCCAGACCTAAATGCCAAGGATAGGGCGATTCTTCGCCTGCTCACGCACTTCGTTACTTGGGCCGGTCGCTACCCAGATCCTGGCAAGAAGTTCGAAGACAATGCATCAGAGGTTTTCGACTTATCGGAGCAGCACAAAGTGGCTGCGGGAGAACTCTTCAAGTTGGCTGACAGAATTATGAAACACATGCAGGTCATCGTCAATGAAGCTTGTCATTGAGCCTATTCTGAAGTCGCTAATTGCCAAATTGAGCGCCTAACAAGGCGCTGCACTGGTCGTGGTTCCGCTGCGCTCCACCACGCTTAGCGTTATAATTTTGTTTTGAAGCCGGGATGTCCAGGAAAGAAAGCAAAAAGCTATGCAGCCATCAGTTTTTTCGCGTCGCGATTTTATTAAGCTGACTGGCCTTACCGCAGCAGGCATGGCGCTTGGCTGTGCTGTCAATCCCGTCACCGGGCAGTCGCAATTGATGCTTGTGTCTGAAGGGGATGAGGTTCAGCTCGACCACCAGAGCTCGCCGTTTCAGCTTTCGGCAGACTATGCGGAAGAAGTGGGGTCAAATCTTTATCTTGACAAATGGCTTTTTCAACAACCTCGAAATGTCAAGATAAAGATTTGACCCCTAATTCTTCTTAAATCGTGAGGGAGGTTTCTTAATGCCAAGCAAGATTTTTATTAGCTGCGGTCAGGGAAATGACGAGGAAAGGCAAGTGGCATCTCAAGTAAAAACCTGGTTGACTAACAATGGATATAATCCATACGTCGCAATTGAAACACAGAGCATACAGGACGTTAATACATCCATAATTAGTAATTTAAAAACCTCAGATTATTATATCTTTATTGATTTTGTTCGTGAACAAATTGGAAATAATAATGGCAACCCTATTTTTAGGGGATCACTTTTCACAAATCAAGAGTTGGCAATTGCATATTTGCTTGAATTCCAGGAAGTTCTGTATTTGCAACAAGAAAATGTTAAGCTTGAAGGCATAGGTAAGTACCTGCTTTCTAACGCCATTCCATTCACATCAAAGATGGATGTTCCCTCAATTGTAGAGGATGCTATCGTTCAGAAGGGTTGGAACCCATCGTATTCAAGACATCTCACATTGGGTCTGCCAAGGTATGCAGGAGTATTTCAATATGGTGATCACACCGGCGTAAGTACCCATCATATTTGGCATCTTCCTATCAAAAACCTTCGTTATGACATCGCAGCTTTTGATTCTGTCGTACGCTTGAACGCAATTGTTTATCCTAATGGAAATGTAGTGCAATCAAGGGATAGAAATTTTCTTAAGTGGGCAGGCAAAAAAACTGCCTATTCTGCCACTATTTTACCAAGAGATGAGTGCAATATTGACCTTTTTGCTTTAGACCAATCAAACAATTCATTATTGAGGTTGCATAGCGAGGAGGATAATCCTCCAAGACAACCCATAATAACTGCACTTGGAACTTATATCTTGAAATATCAACTTTTTTCAAAAGGGTTTCCGCTTTTGGAATTTGAAGTCCAATTAATTCTAAGTGGTAATTATAGTACAACACAGGCCGTCATAGTCTAAATTGGACGAAGAAAATCCTAACATCAGCATTCACAAGGACGCTCGTAACCTAGCGCCTACGCCTATGATGCTGGACGTTATAATTTTCTTTTGAAGCCGTGATGTCCAAAAAAGAAAGCAAAAGCTATGCATCCAACAGTTTTTTCACGCCGTGATTTTATAAAACTTACAGGCCTTACCGCAGCAGGCATGGCGCTTGGCTGTGCCGTGAATCCCGTTACCGGGCAGTCGCAACTCATGCTTGTGTCTGAAGGGGAAGAAGTTCAGCTTGACCGCCAGAGCTCGCCGTTTCAGCTTTCGGCAGACTATGGCATGCTCCAGGACAGCGCCCTTGCTGCCTATATCAGCGGGGTGGGCATG
>CAZVXR010000113.1:0-2981 GCA_964630865.1 uncultured Pirellulales bacterium
ACGGACCTTTTCTTTGGTGTAATACTCATTGGAAGTCACATGGTCGGCAGCAGCCACACGCTCAATCAGTCCAGCCGCCCGTACAAATGTGGTTGACGCTCCAAGATAAGTGGTTTTTTCGAGAATCTTTGTTGTCGCAAAAGCTGAGGCAATAGCCAGTAGTCCAACCAGACCTCCTGCAAGATACGGGTTCCACCCTCCATCTGCTGTTTTCCATTTCATGAGACTCTCCTGTTCATAATAGTCTTTGCGTATTACGTTAACCGACATAATCCACTAAAACAGTTGGAAAGCAGGGTGTTTTCTCATTAACAAAGTCATTTTACAAGAATTTCTCTTGAATGGTCAAGATAATCTTTTGAAGTTGTGGCGAAGTGGAAAGGCCTGCTGGAATTAAGAAAAAGGCCGTTTCTATTCATTTTGACGTGTAATTTCGTTTGTTTTTTTGGCGAAAACACGATACCATATAAAAAGTTAAGATAAAGGTGCCTGGTATGCTGACAGGCTGGCAAGGTGTATCGGCTTATCTGTTCTAAGGCGGTCCAAACCCGGGTCTTACGGTAGTCGGTTTCTATAAGGAGTCATCGAATGGTTTCAACCTGGCTGAAAAGAACATTTCGAATCCTGGCGGGCGTGGTCCTGGGGTTGTCTTTCTTCACCTCGATGTCCTGTGCCGTTCGACCGAGTGCGCATACTTGGACGCTGAACACGGAAGATACCCGCATCACCCTGGGCATCGCCGAGGATAGCCGGCTTTGCCTGCAGGAACTCCGTCATCCGGCTGGCGAACACAACTGGGCGGAAACCCCGGCGACCCTGGCGTTTATGAGCCAGGTGGATATGGCCCAGGCGGCCGGCCAACAGATCCACTGGGCCTTCCAGCGGGCTGAGGTGGATAACCACCAGGGCCAAAAGGTCACGTTGATTTTCACGTGCTCGCAGCCGGCGCTGGAGCTGCGCAGTATCTGGCAGGCACGACCTGGCCACGGACCGATTCACCATCAGCTGTTCATCACCAACCAGACCGGCGAGACGGTGGTGATCTACACGCCGCAGAGCCTGGCTCTGGAAGTAGCGTGCCCGGCCCCGCCGATGCGGCTGTGGTACTTCAGCGACAACGCCTTCAAGCCGGACCCGGTGGGGACCTACATCGTGCCGATGACCGGAGGTTTGTCTAAGACCATTATCAGTACCTCGGGGGATTGCTGGAACGGCGGGGATGATTTTATCCCTTACGTGGTGTTGGATGCTGACAGCCATCACGGCCTGTATATGGGGCTGGAATGGAGCAACGGGCGTACGCAGGTCAGCACGCCGGCGGAGAATCCGGTAAAGAAGGTCACGGTACGTAGTGGTCTGGCCGATGATTTCAAAACCGACCTGTATGCCGGCGAGACCTTTGAAGTGCCTGCTGCATTTATCGGAACATATCAAGGTGATATCGATGATGCCGGCAACAGCCTGAGAAAATATCTGTTTCAATACAACACCCCGGAGGTTCTGCGTACGGATAGCAGCTATCCAAAGACATCCTGGAATGCCATTGTTCCTACCGGTAAGACCTGGTGCGCCTGGGATACCGTGGAAAGCAAGTTCTATCCTTTTGTCGATGCCATCGCCCCGCTGGGTTTTGACGAGGTTATTATTGACATCAACTGGTGGGATGCCCATGCGCCGCGGAATAGTGATCCCAACGATTGGCCTAAGGGCATGCGGACCGCTAGCGACTACGTTCATGATCGCAATATGGATCTGGTGCTGTACTGGAATCAGAACACGGTACTAACCCATCCGGAAGGCAAGGCCCAGAGAATTGCCGATGCCCGTTATCTTTATGAGGCCTACAACATCGATGTGTATCGAACCGATTCCACCAACGGCCCGGTCATTCGCGGCGAAAACGGCGGCAGCAACCGTGCGCATTATGGCACCGATGTTACATACTGGGCGACCAAGTCCTTTTATGATGTGCTCGATACCCTCAGTGCGAAGATCCCGCAGTTCAAATGGGAGAACTGTGGTTGCGGCGCGCCCATCCTTGATTTTGGCGCCATGAAGCGCACGGTGCGGGTGCAGTGCACCGATGTTTATGCTTCCATCCAAACGCGCCAGGCGTTCTATGATGCGGCGCACTGCTTCCCGCCGATGCAGATTGGCGGCGTGGTCATCGGGATTGCGAATTATCCGGATGATAAGATTTTCCCGGAGCATAGTGATCACAAGCTGATGTTTCGCTCCAGTTCCATGGGCGCTTCGTGGTGGGCGCCTTGTGGCCCTAATGGTTATCCTGATAAAGTGGTGCCCTGGACCGATTCGGAAAAGCAGGAGTTGGCCAAGGCCGTGGCCACCTACAAGACCCGCCTGCGCCCGCTGATTCGCAGCGCCGACCTTTATCATATTTTCCCCCGGCCCAATGGCGCGGACTGGGATGGCATTGAATACTACGATCCAGCTACGCGTAAGGGGGTGGTGTATATCTTCCAGCCGATTCCACAGGACACCACCCGTGTCGTCCGCCTGAAGGGCTTGGACCTGAAGCGGTCGTATCGCATCACCTTCGAAGACCAGACCAACGCCGAAATCATTATGAGCGGCGCGGAGCTGACGCGCACAGGCATCACCGTACGTTTACCGGCCAGCGCGACCTCCGAACTGATGTTCTTCGAGGCGGTTCCGCAATAACATCGGAACCTGATCGACGCTAGCGACTGTAAAAAGACAGCCGAGGGCGGTTCGCAACACCGCCCTCGGCAAAAGGAGATCGTTATCCGTGGGCGATTGTACGCCCGGCAAGTATTTGTTTTTCAGGTCGTCTTTTCAAACACGAACGTAGGGAGAACCAAAGCGGCTTAGACATGCTTTTTGATAAATGTCTCATCTTTTCCCTTCTTTTTTGGGTCTTCCCGTCGGTCTTAACGACGATTCCAGTGACAGTTTGACGGCCGTTTTTTGTGTCCACTTCGCATCGCCAAACGGCCGGC
>CAZVXR010000114.1:0-1608 GCA_964630865.1 uncultured Pirellulales bacterium
TTGTTCGGAGTTCGTAGTAGGGGCAAGCCCCCGTGCTTGCCCAAATTGGGTTCGTTTTGATTTTTTTATATTCCTGTATTCTTGCATTCCTGTATTCCTCCTTTTTGTCCTTCTTTATTAAAGGCGAGGTTGCGGGTCGCCTTGGGTGGGATTTGTCTCCAGCACGGTGCGCAATATACGAACATCCGCCGAACATGTCAAGGGTGAATTCTAATTGTTTTGAAAAGAAGCCAGGAGTCAGAAGTGGAATTTTTGCTTTTCTGGCAAAGAAATGTCTTGTATGGAAAGGAAAGTTGGGGTACAACTGCGGACGAAAAGGGATTCGGAAAATGGCGGACTTGAAGATGGATGGAGGGCAAAAAGAATAAAAAGCAATACAGATAAGCTATTGTTTTGTAATGAGTTATGCAAGAATTTGTCTGCCCCCCTTTAATTCTTTTGGTGGGCATTTTCAATATTCACTCGAACGGTATAAAATAATTAAAAAAAATTCCTTTGACATCCGAACAACACATAGATACTCTATGTATAGATGATATATGTATTATAAAGGAAGTCGTTATGGATATTTCAAAAGATTTAGTGGCAGCTTCGGCAACACCGTTGATTCTTTCCATTCTCTCTGAAGGCGAAAGTTACGGCTATGCCATTATCAAACGCGTGGCTGATCTTTCCGGCGGGAAGATGAAATGGACTGACGGGATGCTTTACCCCATTTTGCATCGTCTTGAAAAACAGGGATTGATTAAGTCCGAAACCCGTACATCCGAGACCGGCAGGAAGCGAAAATATTATTACCTCAAACAAAGCGGCGCTAAGGCCGTAGAAAGTTATCAAAACCAGTGGCACAACACGTACGCCACCTTACTTAAAATCTGGAAGGATAAACCATGTTTACAGTAGAACAGGCTGTAGAGAACTGGAAAAATGAGCTGCGACAGAAACAAACCGTAATGGAAAGCGACATTGAGGAATTGGAATCGCACCTGCGCGATGAAATGGAACAATTAGCGCCGTTGGGCTTATCAGAAGAAGAAGCGTTTCTGATTGCCGTGCGGCGAATCGGCGACACAACCCAAATGGCATCAGAATTTGCCAAGGTCAACACCGCAGCCATCTGGAAAAATCGCTTCTTCTGGATGGTTGCCGGAGTATTGATGCTGCGCATACTTTCTTCCTGTGCCAATTTTCTTTCCAGCGTCGGTGTTTTGCTGGGAAACCAGTTTGTTAGTATAAGCTGGCTTACTGCAGGGATATTAAGTGTGGCAGTACAAACCATTATACTGCTTATTTTGCTTACTATTTTTTATGTAATAGCCGTGAAAACGGCATTATTTCATCAGGGTCGCAAACGCAGTGCCGTCATTACAATGGTTGTTGTTTTTGTGTTAAGCTCTCTGTTGGGCGCATCAAGTTCATTTTTTTGTAATTTCTTTCTTGTCCGATATTGCGGCGCAGAACAAATGGGGCAATTTGCTCTTGGATCCAGCTATTCATCTGTTGCAACGGCAATACTCTGGCCTGTCCTGTGGATTGCAATTTTATTGTGGCTGTTGCCGAGAAAGACACGAACCATATAATACGACTTATATCGCTTCAAAGCCAGGT
>CAZVXR010000115.1:0-12628 GCA_964630865.1 uncultured Pirellulales bacterium
CGGGAAGGTGCGACTGGTCTGCAACGACATTGTTCCCCAAATGACCGAATTGATTCGGCAAAGTGTCATCGACGCGACGATTCTGCAGGATCCGGCCACACAGGGACAACTGCCGATCAAGCTCCTGTATCAAATGATCGCTGAGAGAATCGCTCCGGACAAGGAGTTCTATTATACCAAGATGGACATCATCACTAAAAACATGCTGTAACGCCATCGAATCTCAGCGGATGTACAGCAAAAATAGACCGGCAAATGCCTGTCCACACACTGTCTTCCTTACCAGAAAATAAAACGATTCATTTGTCCGCCAAAATGAACTAATAGAAGTATCCTTCGGCCTCTGCTGACCCTTATTTTGATATCAGCCGCAACAGGTCGGGGCGGCGTTTTTGGAGCCATTCGGGGAGGTCTTTGCGGGTCGCGTTTTTCCATAGGCCGGCTTTGGCGGATATGGCTTGATTCTGTAATTCGAGATAGGCATCAAAATGACTGTGGTCAAACGGCAAATACGCATACCCATAGCCCTCGACGACAATCCGCTCATTGAGAATCGTTCCATCCGGCAGGCGGATATACGCCAGCAATCGCCCGTACTTATCCCGCTGGTCGGCGACGCTATCGAGCAGCACTACAACGGTCTGGTTTTCGCAGACCAATTGGGTGAACGCCGATGCTTCGGGGCCGTAGAACATTACTCCGATTTTGGGATGTTTGGTTTCGGGGGTGTCGATACCCAGCAGACGGATGCGGGTGGTTGGATGTTTTCCGTCCGGCATCGCAAGATCGATGGTGTCGCCATCAATCACCGCCGCGACGGCAAAAGATTGTTCGTGGTATTTTTTCCAGTCGTCAGAGGTGTATAGACTGGTGCTGACGCCCTGACGAATAGGGCGCCCTGCCCAGCGGTCGAGCAGCGCCAGAGACGGCAAAATAAAAAGGAAGAACAGCACCAGATATGCGTTCTTCCTTTTTCGACTCATCGCGTAATGTCTTCGGCGTTTAGCCATTTAATTTCAAGAAGCCAGAAGGCTTGCTTTATTTCGGCTGGGTCCTTTTTTCGGCGGCCTTGTCCAACTCAAACGCATCACAGACCGTTTCGTACGCCTTTAAGGCATCTTTGATGTCCACCAAACAGCTAATACGAATTTCGCTGGTGGTGATTGCCTCGATATTGACCTTCAGGTCAGCCAGCGCTTTAAACATTTTGTTTGCCACGCCGTAATGCGACCGCATTCCAACGCCGACAATGGACACTTCGGCGATATCTTCACGAATAAAAACCGAATCGCATTTGACCTGTGTGCGTATCTTGTCGATGGTTTCTTTGGCCGTCAGCAGATCCGACTTGCCAACCGTAAACGACATATTGGCTTTTTCGGGGCTGACTTCCGTCTGGATGATGTCGTTGACGACGACCTTGGCGGCGGCCAGATACTCGAAGACACGAGCCGCATTACCGGGTTTGTTGTCCACGCCGACCATTGTGATTTTAGCCAGTTCTTTTTGTACCGTTGCGCCAGAAACAAGAATACCTTCCATTTGGGGAACCTCATGAGTAATTAATGTGCCTTCGTTATCGTTCAGACTGCTGCGAACGTGAATAGTCACGTTGTATTTTTTACCGAATTCGATGGAGCGACCGTGCATGACGCCTGCGCCAAGGCTGGCCAGCTCGAGAATCTCGTCATAGCTGATTTGCTTCATCTTGACAGCTTTTTTGTATAACCGGGGGTCGGCGGTATAGACACCGTCCACATCCGTATAGATTTCACAGAAATCGGCACCGAGAGCCGCAGCCAAGGCTACCGCGCTGGTATCGGAGCCGCCGCGACCGAGGGTGGTGATGTTGCCTTCGGAATCAATACCTTGAAAACCGGCGACAAATACAATACATCCCTCATCCAATTTCTTCTTAATCACGGAACTGTCAATGCTCTGGATGCGGGCTTTGGTATAGGAATCGTCCGTCATCATCCGAATCTGCGATCCGGTGAAGCTGACGGCTTTATGCCCCATCCCCTCAACAGCCATCGCCAGCAAGGACACCGTCTGCTGCTCGCCGGTGCTAAGCAGCATATCCAACTCGCGTTTTGGGGGGTTGGGGTTAACCTCCCTGGCGTCGGCGATCAATTCGTCGGTCTGCTGTCCTCGTGCCGAGGCAACAACAACCACCTGATTGCCGCGTTTTTGGGCATTTATTGCCCGCGTCGCAGCACGTTTGATCTTTTCGGCGGTTGCCACGGACGTACCGCCAAACTTTTGTACCAGTATCGGCATAGTATTCTTCATCCTGCTTGATAAAAAAACCAGTCGCTCCGCCAGCCCATGCCACCGGAGTCCACACGGGTGAAACACTATAATCTTACCCAAAATGTTTGTCAAACCCAAATTTATTGATTTTTCATCAAAAATAAACCTTTGAGAGCCTTTTTTCGGAACGAAAATCTTTGACAACCCATAAAATAGGACATATAATTATTGCTTGTGTTTGTCGGCAGTTACAACTACTTTCCGGGCGTGCCCATCGAGGCCGCTTAGGGGAACAATGAAAGGTCTTTTTATGACAGTAACTACAAAGTGTCTGTGGATGGGGACTCTGCTAAGCATCTCAATGCTACTGGCGCTGGCCGGATGCACCTCCACGCACCTCGGCGAACCGAATGAGACAGATTTGGTTGCCGAGCAAATGGAGGAGCAAAAAACGCAAGCGGTCAGCCTGTATGTTGACGCAATGATGCTCAACGATCTCAATGAAAATCAGGAAGCGATCAAAAAACTTGATCTGGCAACAGAATTAGACCCGCAATTCGCCCTTGCCTATTCCATGAAAGGCGATATTTATAAAAAACAGATGGACTACGCCAACAGCGCAACCGCGTATGAAAAAGCGGCCGAGCTGGACCCCTGGTCATTCAAGGACTTTTTCGGCCTTGGTAAAGTTACTGAAGCAATGAAAGAATTCGCCCGCGCAGTCAAAGCTTATGTCAACGCCTGCACGCTCGACCCCAATCACTTCGAAGCCCACTACAGTGCGGCAAAGTGTTATTATGAACTCAAAGAATATCAACCCTCGCTCGACTATGCTCAAAAAGCCAAAACAATCGACCCCACTGCCGGAGAAGTCGAAACGCTGATGGGCGATATTTATGGCGCACAGAAAAACCACACCGAGGCAATTGACGCCTACCGCCGGGCCATGGAGATCAAGGGCAATGACCCGAACATTATGGTTCCGCTGGCCGCTGCGTATCTGCGGACAGGGCGATTTACCGCTGCCAAAGAACTGCTGACCGATGCGATTGCCGTAGACCCCAATAATTGCCTGGGGTATCAGTATATGGGATTTGCGCAGTTAAAGCTCAAAGAAACCGATGCCGCAACGGAAAGCTACAAAAAGGCGGTCACAATTAATGGCAAGGACTGGATGGCACACAAAGGCCTTGGCGTGGCCTTTATGCTGCAATCGATGAAAAATAATAATGATGCGACGCTTGAGGCTTTAGCCCGCGAGCAATGGACGATTTCACTGCAAATTAAAAGCGATCAGCCGGAATTGAAAAAGCTGATGGAAAAATACGATAAGTAGCGGTCTTTTAATGTCCAATTCCAAATCATCCCAAAAACGTTCACGAATGCCCGACTTGATTGGGCATTCGCTGTTTTGGCCGATTGCCATCGGCGGCGCCGCGTTTGATTTATGGAGCAAAAAGGCTGTTTTCGATTGGCTGCCAACGCTGCCGGGGGAAACTTACACCATTGTCAGCGGCTATATAAATTTCATTCTGCGGGAAAATGCCGGCGCGGCGTTCAGCATCCTGCATGGCCAGCGGTGGTTCCTGACGGCCACTTCCGCGGCAGCATTTATCGTTGTAATCATCTTTTTTCTGTTTGGCTCGGTACATCGCCGAGTCTTGCAAACAGCCTTAGCCTGCATTCTCGGCGGCATCATCGGCAATCTCTACGACCGGGCATTTCTCGGTGGACATGTGCGGGACTTTATCGACGTACTGATCCCGATTATTCGCTACAACTGGCCGACATTCAACGTCGCCGACAGCATGCTTTGCGTCGGCGTCGGCCTGCTGATACTCGCCAATCTTACTGCTCCAACTGAGCAAAAACACGATCCTCAACAAACAGCGGCACATTAAGCCCCGATACCAGCCCTATCGCATCCGAAGGCCGGCTGTCAATTTCAATGACATTCTTCCCCTGCCGAACGAAAATAGACGCAAAGAAAGTGTGATCCTTCAAATCGGTAATAACAATTTTTTCAATAACCCCGCCAAGCTGTTCGATCATCCGCACAATCAGATCATGGGTCAGCGGTCTGGGCAATTGAATCCCCTTGAGCCGACGGTCGATAGCCAGTATCTCCGGCATCCCGATAACAATAGGAAAACTCCGCTTGCCGCCGAGTTCTTTCAGTACAATCACCTGCTGGTCGGCGGCTTCATTGATCAGAATCTGCGATAGCTCCATCGGAATTTCCATTATTTTGCCCTTTCGTTTATCAGCTCAGTTCCGCCAGATTTTTTTCCACCGCCGCCAATTGGTTCATCAGGTCTTTGAGCTTCTGCTGACTCTGTTCGACAACCTCCGGCTTGGCGCGGCTGACGAATCCCTCGTTGGACAATTTCGCCTGCAAGGGTCGGATGCCGTTTTCGATAAATTCTTTTTGCTTTTGCAGCCTCTGTTTTTCCGCTTCTACATCGACGACATCGTGGACATAAACCTGCAAATCCTCAACAATGGCCGCCGCGGAATTGGCTGGACGGGTCAGGTTCGTTTGGATTGTCAGCGTCGCCATCCCCGCCAAATCCGACATTAATGCGAGGTTTTCGGTCAGCACCGCAATCCGTTCCTGCGGGGCGTTAATCGAGCCAACCAGTTTAATCGCGGGCGACAAGTTGTATTTATTGCGGATTTCACGGATCGCGCGAATTACATTTTGCAGCGTCTCGACCTTGCGTTCGACGTCGGCATTAACCAGTGGCTCTAAACCCTGCGGCCACGCGGCAACCATAATCGAATCGGCGTCCGCGGCTTTGGCAAGGGCGCCAAGGCTTCGGACTGGCGCAATGGTCTTTAGATTCTGGAAAATGCCTTCGGTAATAAACGGTATAAAGGGGTGCAGCATCCGCAGCGTCTGGTCGAGAACAAATGCCAGTACATTTTGCGCAATCGGCCGCTGGGCGGGGTCGGCCATACGCGGCTTTGCCCATTCCAGATACCAGTCGCACAGGTCATTCCAGAAAAATTTATACAAGGCGCTGACCGGCTCATTGAATTTATAACTTCGCAGGGCATCGGTCGCTTCCTTGACCACCGCCGCCAGCCGTGACAAAATCCACCGGTCTGTAATATCCATTTTCGACGCGTCGAACGCCGCCGGATTGATGCCCTCCAGATTCATCATCGCAAACCGCGAGGCATTCCACAGCTTGTTGCAGAAATTGCGGCCATTGTCAAACTTCGGCGAACTATTGACCGTGCGTCCATCCGGCAGGGTCAGCGGCGCCACCGGCATACGCACATCCTGCGTATCGGTAGTCATAATCGCCAGCGTGAATCGCATCGCATCGGCCCCGTGACTTTCGATAATCGCCAGCGGGTCAATACCGTTACCCAGGCTTTTGGACATCTTGCGTCCCTGGCCATCCTGAATCATCGCGTGAATATAGACATCGCTAAATGGAATATCGCCGACACAATACTGCCCCATCATCACCATACGCGACACCCACAGCGTGATAATTTCTCGCGCGGTACACAGTACATTGGTCGGGTAGAACGCCCGCAGCGTCTCATTATCTTCCGGCCAGCCCATCGTACTAAACGGCCACAGTGCCGAGCTAAACCACGTGTCGAGAACATCCTCGTCTCTCGTAAAGCCTCGTGTTTCAATTGCCTCAACAACCTCTGTATCATTGGATTGAGAAACACATATAAACCATGCAGGGTATTCTTCACGAGAATTATCATGGCCATATCCAAAACGTGGACGGCCTGAAATTGCAACTCTGCTTTGTTTTTTCCAGTCTTCTAACTGAGCAAGAAAAGTATTGAAATCACCATCTGGCTCTTCAAAACCTGACAACACTGGACTTCTCCAAACTGGTATCTGATGCCCCCACCAGAGCTGTCGACTAATAGGCCAGTCGCGCAGGTTTTCCAGCCAGGTTTGATAATTATTGCGATAGCGTTCGGGGTAGAATTTCAGCCGGCCGTCCAGTAGCGGCTTTAATGCCATCCCCGCCAGTGAATTGGCGGGCACATCGGTACCCGGCAGAATTTCGGCCCCAAATTGAGCGGCCAGAGCATCAATTGGCTTTTTGACCGCAATATACCACTGGTCGGATAGATACGGCTCAATCGGCACATGGCTGCGGTAGCTGTGGCCGATGTCGTGCGTATAATCCCGCTGCTCGGCGAACAGCTTTTCCTCACGGAACCATTCGACAATCGCCTCGCGGGCTTCAAACCGATCCATTCCGATGAGATTTTCAACTTCCGAATTTTTGACCGTATCCCAATCCGTCCAGCCGAATTTCTCGCTAATCGATCCATCGGGAGCCATTATGTTAATCACCGGCAGGCTATGTCGCTGGCCGATTTGCCAGTCGTCCGGGTCGTGAGCAGGCGTCACCTTCAAAAATCCCGTAGAGAATTTCGCCTTCTCGTCGCTGCTTTCGGGATTGGGCAGGACAACATGATCATCGGCGACAATCGGAATCAGCCTGCCGACAATCGGCAGCCTGACCATTTTGCCCACAAGAGCTTTAGCCCGCGGGTCACCTGGATTCATCGCCACCGCTGTATCGCCAAGCATCGTTTCGGGCCGAGTGGTAGCAACGGTAACGCATGTAATCGTTTCGCCGCCAACCTTGACCGGCTCAACCAGCGGATATTGCAGGTAATAGAAAAACCCCTTAACCGACTGATGTTCCACTTCATCATCGGCAAGTACCGTCTGTGTGGCCGGATCCCAGTTGACTAACCGTTTACCGCGATAAATCAATCCATCGGCAAAGAGCTTAAAGAACACCGCCCGCACGGCCTTGGCACAGATTTCATCCATCGTAAAGCGGGTTCTATCCCAATCGCACGAACAGCCCATGCTTTTGAGCTGTTCGAGAATCCGGGCTTCGTATTCATCTTTCCATAACTGTACTTTAGCAACAAACTGTGCCCGGCCGTTCTGGCCGTTCTTTTCCATCTCCTTATAATCCACCAGCGCCGGCTTCTTCTCAGCCCGCAACCGCTTATCGACGACTGTTTGCGTGGCAATCCCCGCATGGTCGGTGCCGGGCATCCAGAGCGTGGCCGCACCAAGCATCCGATGAAACCGAACGAGAATATCCTGTAATGTATTATTTAGAGCATGCCCCAGATGCAAAGCCGCGGTAACATTCGGCGGCGGAATCACAATTGCATAAGACCCTTTTGAAGCGACCGCGCCGGCGTCAGCGTGAAAATACCGCCCCGCTTCCCAAATCTGCTCGGCCTGTTGTTGTGTACCCTGTGGGTCGTAAATCTTCGGTAGCTCTTGTGCCATTTTTCCGCCTGTTTTTCCATAATTTTGCGTTAGCTCATAAAAAAAATCCCGACCCCAAAGGTCGGAGCCATATTGTACAAAATTGATAGGAATTGTAAAGCTGGGATTTTTAATGCCGTTTACAGCCTTGCATAAACGGCAAATCAAGCAAAAAAATGTTGGGCAACACCCCAAGCTTTTGTGTTTCGTCGTAACCTATTGATAATAAGACAGTTACAGGTTATTTAAAAAATGAAATATTTTTCTGGACATTTTCCGGCGATGTTGCTAAGCTATTCGGCTCTTAGAGGTTATGGAAAATTAATTAGACAAAATGAAATAGCGAGGTTTTTTACATGGCACATAAAAAAGGACAAGGCTCAACACGAAACGGTCGCGACAGCAACCCGAAATATCTGGGTTTTAAGGCTTCCGGCGGACAAACTGTCGTCAATGGCAATATCATTCTCCGCCAGCGCGGCACAAAGTTCTTCCCCGGCTTCAATGTCGGCATGGGCAGCGATCATACCATCTATGCCACCGCTGACGGTGTAGTCCAGATGACCGGCCGACGCATCAACGTCGTCAAAGCCTAACACCTCTGTCATTTAGATACTGCAAGGGCGACTTTCGAGTCGCTCTTTTTTTTGCCAAAAAGTCGCCACCCTATCGCCTTATTCCAACGGGGTATCCTGCGCCTCAGTATGCGGCAAGGAGATTTTAGCCTGCCTGCCAGAGGTGGTTTCAGCAGGAATTTCCACAATCGGAATGCGCGGCCGTTTAATCTGAGGATCGGCTATATCGCTAATGCCAATGGCATTGATTTCCGCGGCCAGCGGGTCATCAGACAGTTCATCCCCATCCACCTCTGAATCTTCAACGACCTCAGATGCTCGGGGTTTGTTTTCTTCCGCAACTTCCGACAACCCCTTTTTCTCCGCCGTCGAAATATCTTCGGCCATCTGACGCGACTGTATCGCATTCTCAACGGCTTGCTCGGCGGGAATATCCGTCAGCGGCTTAAGATAAATCGGCCCTTTATTTTCCGCCTGTTCGACGCGAACCAACTGATTGCGCATTAGTTCCAGCATCGCCAAAAACAGTCCAATCATCACAAAGCGGTCGGTCTTGTCCTGGAAAATCTTCTCAAACGACATCGGCCCTTCGACCTGAAGCCGATGTAAAATCTCAATCTGGTACAAATCAATCGGCGTTTCGTCAGAAATATGGCTGTAACTCGAAGTCCGTCCGGTGGCTTTCATCACCGCGTCAAATGCCTCCAGCAGCGTCCAGATGCTGACCTGATCCAAATCGACTTCCGGCTCATCGTTCTTTTTCAGCCCCGACAAAATAGTATCCGGCCGGGTAAACCGCTGTTCGCGTTCCTCCGCGGCATCCGCCAGCATATTGGCAGCGTCCTTAATTCGCTTATACTCAAGCAGTTGCCGCACCAATTCCGCACGCGGGTCTCCGGCGTCCGCCTGCTGGCTTTCTTCGGCTTCCGTACGCGGCAGCAGCATCGCTGATTTAACCTCCATCAGCGTCGCCGCCATAATCAGAAAATCGCCCGCCAGATCCAAATCCAGCTTCTGCATCAACTGGATATAATGGATATACTGTTCGGTAATCCGCGCAATGGGAATATCATAGATATCCACCTCTTCCTTGCGCACCAGATACAGCAGCAAGTCCATCGGCCCGGCGAACACTTCCAGATTGACACGATATTCGCTCATTTACAACCCCATCGCCCGAAAGCCAACGGCCTTGCGAACTTCGTCAATCGTCTGCCTTGCAACCGCTCTGGCGCGGGCAGCGCCATCCAGTAAAATCCGCTCGACCTCGCCAAGATTATTTTCCAGTTCCTGCCGCCGCTGACGGTACGGATGAAAATACGCGTGAATCAATTCAACCAGCCGTTTTTTTGTGTGCCCATAACCAACCCCACCCTGCCGATACTTTTGTTCCCATTCCGCTTTTTCTTCCTGCGAAGCAAACAGCTTGAGCATTGCGAAGATGTTGCATTGGTCTGGGTCTTTCGGGGCTTCTACCGGCGTAGAATCGGTTACCATGCTCATTACTTTTTTCTTAATGCTGCTTTCCGGCTCAAAAATCTCAATGGTATTGCCGTAGCTTTTGCTCATCTTCCGGCCGTCAATGCCCGGCACCACCGCCACCGATTCTAATATGTGATCAGCCGGTAATGGAAAAATCTCGCCGTACGCATTATTAAACCGCATCGCAATATCGCGCGTTACCTCAATATGCTGTTTCTGGTCGGCGCCAACGGGGACAAGCTGGCTCTTGAATATCAAGATATCCGCTGCCTGCAGCACCGGATAGGCGAACAGCCCGTGATTGGGAGACAACCCCTGTGCAACCTTGTCCTTATAGGAGGTACACCGCTGAAGCAACCCCAGCGGGGTAACACAGGACAATAGCCATGATAATTCCGTCACTTCCGGAACATCCGATTGCCGCCAGAAAACCGTCTTTTTTGTATCCAGCCCCAGCGCAATGTAGTCCATCGCCACATCGATACTGCGCTGTCGGATGTCATCCGGCGCAGGATTCGACGTCAGCGCGTGATAGTCCGCGATAAAGTAAAATCCATCATGTTCCGCCTGAAACTGCAGCTGCTGCCGCATTGCGCCAAAATAATTGCCAATATGCAGCTTTCCCGACGGCTGAATACCCGATAAAACTCGCACAAACACCTCCAGAGTTCTCAATTTCAATAATAAACCATGAATTTTATCAACTTTTCGCAAAAAGTCAATCTTGCCTTTACTGTCAGGTGGAATAGGAAGAGAACATAGTTTTATCGATAGCGGCAAAGGCGACGTTGATCGGCTTGAAACTTAAGCGTGGCTCTAACAGCCCTTGAAATGACATAACTCTTTGTAGAAGCGATAGCTTACCGTTTAAAATACTGAAAAAAGTCAGTTGTCCTTTTAAAATACGGCTGGGTGAACGGTTATCGAACTGCTGTATCCGCCCATCCCATTACTATTGACCTGTCAATTGGGGCATAATCCCTGTTTTTAGGCCAAAAACTTGATATGATTGTACAAGGTGTTATCGCCTTAGGCAATCTGATATATCTGACAATCTTTCAGTTTTTATGACTTCTGCCTATCACAATGTTTAAAGCCAGCGGTCTATCCACTCGATAGACCACTGGCCATTGTCGAACTGTCTGCCTAGCCCAAACTGTCCGCCATCAGGCAAGATCAAAGCGATCAAGGTTCATGACTTTATCCCACACCGCAATAAAGTCGTGCAAGAACTTCTCTTGGGAGTCCTGACTTCCATAGACTTCCGCCATGGCCCGCAGTTGAGAATTTGCACCGAAAATGAGGTCAATACGGGTGCCGGTCCACTTCAATTCGCCCGTCGCGCGATCGCGACCCTCGAATACATCAGCGTCTTTCGAGGTCGGCTTCCACATCGTTCTCATATCAAGCAGATTCACAAAGAAATCATTGGTCAGTGTTTCCGGCCGCTTGGTAAAGACACCGTGCGGGGACTGTTCGAAATTGGCATTCAAGACACGCAGTCCGCCAATAAGAACCGTCATCTCCGGCGCCGTCAGTGTCAGCAATTGCGCCCGGTCAACCAGCAGGTGCTCTGCCGATACGCGGTATTTGGATTTGAGATAGTTGCGGAATCCGTCCGCTTTCGGTTCAAGCACGGCAAAGGATTTCACGTCGGTTTGTTCCTGCAAGGCATCCATGCGGCCAGGTGTGAAGGGAACTGTTACATTAAAACCGGCATTCTTCGCTGCTTTCTCAACGCCTGCACAACCCGCCAGCACAATCAGGTCTGCCAGAGATACTTTCTTGCCGCCCGACTGCGTACTGTTGAACTCACTCCCGATACCCTCAAGCGTTTTTAACACCTTTGCCAGCTGGGTCGGCTGGTTGACTTGCCAATCCTTCTGCGGCGACAGACGTATGCGTGCCCCGTTGGCCCCGCCGCGCTTGTCAGAGCCGCGGAAGGTGGAGGCCGATGCCCAGGCGGTCGAAACTAACTGGGACACCGTCAGGCCGGACGCCAAGATTTTACTCTTGAGTGAGACGATATCCTGCGCATCGATGAGCTTATGATTGACAGCAGGCACCGGGTCCTGCCAGATCAGTTCCTCTGCCGGAACCTCCGGACCAAGATAGCGGCAGCGCGGCCCCATGTCGCGATGGGTCAGCTTAAACCATGCCCGGGCAAATGCGTCCTTGAATTCCTGTGGATTCTTCAGATAGCGCCGGGCAATCGGCTCGTAGATCGGATCGAACTTCAGCGACAGATCAGCCGTGGTCATCATGGGCCGGTGCTTTTTCGACGGGTCATGTGCGTCAACGATCATATCCGTTTCTTTGACATCTTTCGCAAGCCACTGATGTGCACCGGCTGGACTCTTGACTAATTCCCAATCGTATTGGAACAGCACTCTTAGATAGCCCATGTCGAATTTGGCCGGATTCGGCTTCCAGGCGCCCTCGATGCCGCTGCCAATCGTATCGCCGCCCTTGCCGCTGCGAAAGCTGCTCTTCCAGCCCAGACCTTGCTCTTCGATGGGGGCCGCTTCTGGTTCAGGGCCTACATGCGACGCAGGCCCGGCACCGTGACACTTGCCGAAGGTATGTCCTCCGGCAACAAGCGCGACAGTCTCCTCGTCGTTCATGGCCATACGCGCGAAGGTCTCTCGAACATCTCGTCCGGAAGCGACCGGATCCGGGTTGCCGTTCGGGCCTTCCGGGTTCACATAAATCAGGCCCATTTGCACAGCGGCCAGAGGATTCTCAAGATTCCGATCACCTGAATAGCGTTTGTCACCAAGCCACTCGGCTTCAGAGCCCCAATAGATGTCTTCTTCTGGTTCCCAAACATCCACACGACCGCCGCCAAAGCCAAAGGTCTTGAATCCCATCGACTCCAGCGCACAGTTGCCGGCGAGAATCATCAGGTCAGCCCAGGAAATCTTTTTCCCATATTTCTGTTTGATAGGCCACAGCAGTCGGCGTGCCTTGTCAAGGTTCACATTGTCCGGCCAACTGTTCAGCGGCGCCAATCGCTGGGAGCCGGTTCCTG
>CAZVXR010000116.1:0-17644 GCA_964630865.1 uncultured Pirellulales bacterium
GTAAGCGATGTTACGACTCAAGCTGTGGAAGATAAACTCACAGCGGCTGGTGCAGTAGCTCCTGCAGCTCCTTAATCTTAAAGAGCTAACCGTATAAACAGCCGGTCGGAAGAGAGTGTTCTTCCGGCCGGCTTTTTTTTCAAGTTAAGTTTCTGTGATGTTGGGAGTACAGGCTTTAGCCTGAAAAAATAAGGAAAAGAGAATTTAGCCAGCCTGAAGGCTGTACTCCGAACAGTCTCTTTGAATTTTACATTGTCATTTTGATATTTGCTTTTTGATATTTGCATTTGAACCCATGGGTTGCCTATTCAGAGGGATTTAACACCCCCTCCCCGCGTTGCGGGACTCCCCCTTGAGAAAGGGGAGAGCAATTATGGGTGTAACAAAAATTATGAGTTGGGCAAACAATGGAACGAGACTATGGAATCGAATTCACCGAAACTCCGTCCGCAATCCACATGGCTTGAAGTGGCCATTGGGATTGTTTTGTTATTGGCGCTGTCTGTGGCGCTGGTGCCGAAATTCAGCCGTGCCGCCGGGGAAGGGCGTCTGGCGGCGCTGTCCGATACGCTGCATCTGATTCGCAGCTCGATTGATGTGTATCGAGCGGAGCATCAGGGCTTGCTGCCGGGGCAGCGAACGCCGGGGCAGATGGTTTCATATCAGGCGTTTATTGAGGACATGACCTGTCTGGATACAAACGGACAATACCGCTATTTCGAACAATTCCCGGGAAATCCGTTTGTCAGCGACGATGAACGCCGTAAAACGATAACGTGCGTACGCGACCCGAATGCCCAGCCGGATGGGACGGAGGGAACGGCGTGGTGGTTTAATTCGGCCACCGGAGAATTTAAGGCATGTGATGAGAAGTTTCATACGACATATTAATATTTTCAATTTTCAATTTTCAATTTTCAATTTTGAGGGAGCGACTGCTCGAAATGGAAAATGGAAAATAGAAAATGGAAAATTAAAACGCGGTCGTCTTCGCGGTGGTTTTACGCTGGCTGAGCTGCTGGTTGCGCTGATGGTGATGGCGATTGTGCTGACGGCTGCGGCGACGATGGCGGGGGCTCTGTGCAGCGGTAAGGCCGCCGGCGACCAGGCGGCTCGCAATGGGTCGTATCTGATGCAGGTGCAAAGCCGATTGTCGGATTGGGTGATGCGAGCCAATGAGGTTGCCGCTATGACGGTCAGCGCCGATGGAACCTATTATACCAGTCTTACTCTATGGAATGATAAGAATGGGGATTTGGTTTTGGATGCGTCCGAACTAACCGAAATAAATCGAAATGCCGACGGGGCGATAACCTGCGTCCATGACGCCAGGCAGGAAACTTACGGCCTTTGCGGTAACATGCGGATTTATCCCGATCAACCGATCTGTGCGTCGGTTCGAACCGTGGTCGTTAAGTGGGATATGGTTGAAAATGGCGTTTTGCAGACATATTCGGTTTGCGGGACGATGCGGGGGAAGTAGCTAATTTTCAATTTTCTATTTTACATTTTCCATTTTTTTTCCATAGAGGACACAGAGGGAAAAAAAAATAAAGGCAAAATGGGATAGATGAAAGAATTTGAAATTTGAGGTTGAATAGAATGCGAATAAAAAGACGACAACATCAATGCGGCGGGATGGCGATGCTGTCGGTGCTGTTTATTGTCATCGCCATTGTCGTTATCTCGATGGGGTACCTGCATCGGGCGGATATGGCGATGGCATGCGGGCATAATATGACGCTGCGGACGCAGAGCGATTATCTTGCCTGGGCGGGGCTGGAACACGCACGGGCGCTGATTCAGGCGTCCGAGCCCAATGCGCCGGTGGGGGAATGGTCGGCAAGCGGGCTGCAATTAGAGAGCGGTTCCAATCTGTACTATGACTTGTCCATCAGTAACCCCAATCTGGCGATGGGGATTTATACCTATTCTTTTGCGTGCGAAGGATATGCTCTTAGCGGAATGACCAAGCAGGCCCGCAGCTTTCTGGAAGGGCGGATCATCTATGATCCCAATGATGGCAAGGCGGTGTTTGGGCAGATAAGGAGAAATTAAGAAAAAATCTTAAGCACTAAAATTCTAAGCACTAAACAAATCTAAAATAAAAATACCACAAATAACAATAAGGATTTTGATTTTGTTTGCAATATTTTGAATTTTTAGTTTTTAAATTTGTTTCGGATTTAGAGCTTAAATTTAGAATTTTAAATTGCTCTTGTAAGAGGATGTTGTGGATGTTGCCCCTGTAAAACGAGGGGGTATGGAATTTTGCCCGGCGGCTGTTGCCGCGAGGGGAGTGTTTTTGTTTAGATGTAGCGGTTGTATGGATTGCATCGATTGTGTCAATTGGGTTTGCCCTTCTGCCTTATTTTCAATACTGAAAACGCCACATTTCTTTTTTTCTCACTTCGGTACCGTCTTCCCGGCCGGCGCTGCGCCCGGCGAATAAAATCCTTTCCCATTCCTGTTTTCTAATGAATGCCGGTTAAGCCGGTCAAACCAAATGTCGAAACATGTGCGGGGATAAATGTACAATCTCCGTGGATGCGACCTGTAAAAACGAGAAAAATGATGAAAAGAATGAAATTTCAAAACGCAAAGACCGCCGGCTTTACGATGATCGAGATTATGATTGTGGTGGTGATTCTTGCCGTAGCGGCGATGATTGTCGTGCCAGCGCTGTCGAGCGCAGCGGATATGCAGGTGCGTTCGGCGGCCAATGCCATCGCGGCAGATTTGGATTATGCCCGCGGGCTGGCGATAACGCGGCAGAAGAATTTTTGGGTGGTTTTTGATGCGGGGGCTGAGTCGTACACGATTTGGTGGCATGACCCAAGCGACGCGACTGACAAAATTATAAAAAATCCGCTAACCAATCAGAATTTCACCGTGGATATCGACGCGGATTCGCGTTTGAGTCAGGTGGATATTGACGCCGCCGATTTTGACGGCGATGCCGATAATGCGGTTACGTTTAATTATCTGGGCGCTCCTTTTGCAGGAATCGGAGCAGCCGCGGGCAATGAGTTAATTGGCGGAACGATTACGATTCAGGATAAAAACGCAGCATTTAAGCTGTATGTGCATGTGGAACCAGCGACAGGTTATGTAACCATCGACGATGCGCCGTAGCGCACGGCGGCGACAAACAATTTGAATACGCGGTAAATGATGTTGAATCTCTTTACTAAAAAAGACAGGATTGGGCCGATTGGCCTGGATATCGGACACTGCTCGATCAAGATGATCCAGTTGTGTCGGGATGGCGGCGCGGTTAAAGTTTTAGCCGTTGAGGATTCGCCGATTGATCCGGGATTGCAGGAGCGGCAGCAGCTGCGGGATGCGATTGTGTCGTCCATTCAGCAGATGCATTCGCGTGGTAATTTTTCGGGATGCCAGGTCGTTAGCTGTCTGTCGGGCGATGATGTCAAAATAAAAAGCCTTCGCTTAGACACGGATGACTCGGAGGAAATCCAGCGGTATATGCGAATGGAAGTTGCGACGCGTCTGGGGCTC
Source organism: uncultured Pirellulales bacterium (assembly GCA_964630865.1). GTDB lineage: Bacteria > Planctomycetota > Phycisphaerae > Sedimentisphaerales > Anaerohalosphaeraceae > Anaeroglomus. The sequence continues at coordinate 3,520 of CAZVXR010000116.1, forward strand.
AGCGCCGAGACGGACGAATTGCGTTATATCAATGCCGGATTGGTATTTCAGGGCGAACAGATTAAAAATGAAGCGATTTTTTTTGGTGTTCAGCGTCAGGCAGTGGCCGATCATCTGTCGCTGCTGGAAGACGCCGGGCTAAGTCCGGTGTCGCTGGATGTTGTGCCGTGTGCATTGTTTCGGAGTTTTCAGATGTCGCTGCGGCGGCGTGAAGACAGCGATTTAGTCGGCGTTCTGGTCGATATGGGCAGCCGGTTTACGACGGTTATTCTCAGCAAAGGACAGCGCATCATCTTTATTAAGCAAATTCCCATCGCAGGGCAAAAGTTAACGGAGGATGTCGCGTTAACGCTTGGGCTGGGGCTGACCGAGGCATCCCTGCTTCGCGCCAAGATGCGGAGTTCGGAGGCTGTCGGTCTTGATGCGGATACCGCGCGGGTCGTCATCGACGCAATGCGTCCGAGCATCGAACATCTGGCGAGGGAAATTTCGCTTTGTTTTAAATATTACGCGGTTGCCTTTCGCGGGCAGCGTCCGGCGGAAGCGATTTTTACGGGCGGCGAAGCCTACGAACGCACAGTAATCGACTTGCTGCGGCACCAGCTTGGGATTGAAATTTGGCTTGCCGAACCGCTCCGAGGCATTGATTTGCTGACTGGCGGCGTGGATCGTCGGCGTAATCCGCAGATGTGCGAATGGACGGCGGCTGTAGGGCTTGCACTGCGCGGGTGGAATGTGCCCAGCCAGGAGCTGCGAGAGATAGAAACGGAGCCGGTCGGGGTATGACAGAACTCGATTTTATTCCGGAATGGTATCAAGCCGGCCGCAATCGTCAATTGTGGCGTCAGAGACGGTGCGTGATGATCGGGCTTACCGTTGTGGTGGTTGTGTGCGGTTTTCTGGCCGCGGGGCGAAGCCTGACGCTGGCGAATGCGGAACTGTCGATGATGCGGTCGGAATTTGAATCGGGTATATCCAAGATTCAGCGATTCCGCGAGCGTCAGACGGAGCTTGGCAATTTACAGAAAAACGTCAAAATGTTTGAAGCAGTCAATCCGCGGACGCCTTATACAGCGGCGCTGGCGGAATTGACGCATTGTATCGATTCCAATATTGTTCTAAGCAAATTGACGATTCAGGCAGTTCCTGTGGAATCGGCAGATCTGGACAAAGCCGCCGGACGGAAGCAAACTCGCGTACAGATGCGTTCGGCAGCGGCAGCGACTTCGGCGGCGCCGGTACAAACCGAACTGATTTTGCGGGGTATCGCGCTGAATGGCTCAACCGTGGCCGAGTTGATCGCATCGCTGGAGCAGTCGGGGTATTTCTGCCGGGTGATTCCAGGGTATTCTAAAAATGCCAAAGTACACGATTTTGATGTTTCAGAATTTGAAGTCCGGTGCGTGCTGGCCGATTTTGAGGTCATACCGTAAGGACGGGAATGGATCATGGAATTAGATAAAAAAAAGATTTGGATTGCGGCGATTGCAGCGCTGGCGTTCGCCTTGCTGGCGATAGTCGGTTATGTTCCGATCGTCTGGCAGAAATATGTGATTAGTCAGTCGCTGCGTCGTCAGTCGCTGACGATGGAGCAGGTTCGAACCTGTGCCGAGCAGCTGTCGGCGGTGGAAAAGAAGATTTCGGAATTAACGCCGACGGCGAAAAAGAGCGAGCTGAGTATTCCCGAAAATCGCCGGTTCGCCTCGCTGTGGCAGGAGATTGCCGAACTGATGAATCAGCACAATCTCAAGGATCAGCAGGTTAGGCCCGGCGAGGAATCGCAGGAGGGCGATGTTCGTTCGGTGTCGCTGGACATTCAGTGCAATGGGGCCTTGTCGGATATGTTCGCCTTTATCGGATCGCTGGAAAAGATGGATCGGCTGGTGCGAATCGAACAGATGGACCTGACTAATGATAAGGATTATACGGGACAATTAACGTTGTCGGCGAAAGCGAAAGTGTTTTATCGGGCGCCGGATTCCGGCAAGCCAAGCTAAGAAAGATTTAGCATATTTTATAATGCCAATGAAACAGATTAATAAACCAGTTCGTTCGGGCGGTTTGTCGGCTTCAATGCAGACCGTTGAGCCAAAGACGATCGCGGCAGTTGTGCTGGTCGCAACGATGCTTGTACTATGGGGGCGGGTGCTGCTGAAATCCAAGACGGGACCTGCGGCGGCCAATGCCGAGACCCTCAGCCAGGTGGAAAGCGATGCGGCCAGGTCGGCGGTTCAGATTCGCGCTGTTGCGCTGCCTGTGATCGCCGGTCGGCATGATCAGATTGCGGCGGATATCTTTAATGCCAACAGTCAATGGAAAGCGTTCGACTGGAATCAGCCGCAGCCTGCCGGGCAGACGTCTCGAAAAGGCATTAGTGAGGATCCACAGCGTTTGGTGTCGGAATTGACAAAAGCGGTAACGCTGGATGCGGTGATACAAAATGCGCAGGGGTTGCCTGGCAAAGCGAGTATTAACGGTGTTGTCGTTTCCGTCGGTTCAACAGTTATCGTTACTGTGGGGAAAGAAAAATACAGTCTGGAAGTTAAATCCATCGAGTCCAAACAGGTCGAGCTGGCCTGGTTTGAGAATAGAATTATTTCAACGATGCCCGATTACGATTCGGGACAGTAAGAAAGGTAAGGTGTTGTATGTGTCCAAAAACAAATGATAAAACCAGGAATCGGATGCTGACTGCAATTGGTCTGATCGCAGCGCTGATGCTGACAGCGATGGCCTTTGCGGCCGAAGACGCCAACCAGCCCGCCGCAGCGGTTGAACAGCCGCAGCCGACGGCTGAAGCGACAGAAGTGCAGCAGGCCGCACCTGTGATAACTTCGGGCGGGTCGCTCCAGACAATCGCATTTAAAAAAGATATGCCGATTACCGATGCCCTCAAGATGCTGGCGCAGATGTATCAGAAAAACATTATCCCATCGGCCAAGGTTGCGGGCAATGTTACCGTCGGCACGCTCTATGATGTAACCTTCGAAGAAGCCCTCCAGGCCATCCTCGGCACCAACAAATATGATATGAACGGCAACTTCATCCGTGTTTATACGATGGAAGAATACAAAGCCGACAAGACGCGATTGGAACAAGAGACCATTACACTCTATTATATCAGCGCTGAAGATGCAAAAAAGCTGGCTGAGCCGTTGCTCAGTGATATGGGCAAAATTGGTATTACTACACCTGCTCAGAAAGATACCGTAGCTGGCAAAGGCGGTGACACACTGGCTATCCAGGATTTGCTGATGGTCTCGGATTATCCCGAAAATATCAAGGCAATCAAAGAAAGTCTGATGAAGGTGGATAATGCTCCTCCTCAGGTATTGATTGAAGTAACTGTATTGGAGGCCAAATTAACTGATGATACTGAATTTGGTGTAGATTTTAAGTCTCTTGATCTGGATATAGATTCTTCCGGCACAATAGGCCTTGGTGATTCCGGGGTGTCTCAGACGGGTTTAGCTTCCGGTGTCAGCGCCGGCGGGCTCAATATTGGTATCATCAATGATAACCTAAGTGTTTTTATTCGTGCTCTTGAAGTTGTAACAGAGATTACAACATTAGCTAATCCTAAAATTCTTGCCCTGAATAAGCAGGCTGGAAAGCTGATTATTGGTAAAGAAGATGGATATTTAAGTTCGAATACTGTTGGACAAGGCGGTACTGGCGATACGCTGACATCAACGGTTGAGATGCTTGAAAGCGGTACGGTGCTGGAATTCCGCCCCTTTGTTGGTAGAGATGGTCTGATTCGTATGGAACTGCATCCAGAACAGAGTGATGGACAAATTAACGGGTCGGGGTTACCCACTAAAACCACAACGGAAGTGATGAGTAACGTGATGGTCCGTGATGGCAAGACGATCGTGCTGGGCGGTCTATATAAGGAAAAGACCAACCTTGGTCACAGCCAGGTTCCATTGTTGGGAGACATTCCCTTTATCGGTCAATTGTTTAAAAAAACCAACGATAAATCAGAACGGGTTGAGTTAATTGTTCTGTTGACGCCCCACATTATCAATGAACCCGAACAAGCTGATGGCGCAACCCGAATGCAGGATGTCGAACGGCTGGCTTATAATGCCCGCCAGAATATCACCTGGTTAAGCCGTGCCAAGTGGGATGAAAAGCGTTATGCCAATGCAGTCAAACTCTATGATCAAGGTAATGATCAGGCTGCGTTAGCTGAACTGGACGGATATTGGTTCTGGGACGCCGACCGTAATAATTTAGATGCGATTCGTCTCAAAGAAAGTATTATTCGTCGGCAACAGCCTGATAAAGTCAACCAGATTGAGCGGATTATGGTCGGCAATCTTGAAAAAGAACAGTCCGGCAAGTGGCAGCGCCGGTAACCCTGACTGGGTTTAGTAATCATCGCCTAAGGGCGAAATCAAAGTAATAATCAAGGCGTTGCGTCGGTTGGACCGGCGCAACGCTTTGATCAACAATTCAGGATGAATTGACAGGAGACAGATAATGAGGACGTTAAATCAAGTCATTTGCAGCGGTCTGTTTTTGGCGATCATTGCGGGTTTATGCGGCTGTCAGAACGAGACCGATGCCAAGAAAAAAGCCTTTCTCGAAAATTATCAGAAGAAATCATCCCCGGTCAAGCTGACGGCGATCCGCGGACAGTTAGAGAATGGGCAGATTGACCAGGCCCAAAAATCGCTGCAGGAGCTGCTTGTCGAAGAGCCGGAAAACGTATCTGCCTTGACACTGATGGGGCGGATATGGATCGCTCAAAAGAACCTGCCCGAAGCTAAGGCAAGTTTTGAAAAAGCCATTGCGCTCAATGAGCCGACTGGGGAAGCTTTGCTTGGCATGGGCGTAGTTGCCCAATCCGGCGACGACCACACTACTGCGCTGGATTACTATCAAAAAGCACTTGCGTTGGCCCCTGCCAATACCGAATGTATCCTTGCGGTCAGTAATACGCTCGATGTGCTGGGACGTTCGGATGAAGCGGCAAGTCTGCTTGATGCGAAATTGTCAATCAAACCCTCGGATTCCACATTGCTGATGGCCGCCGCCGCACAGGCTGGGCGTTCAGGCAATAGGGATAAAGCGATTCGGCTCTATCAGCATGCCGCCGAGGCCAATCCCAAGAATACCCAGGCGATGCAGTCGCTGGCAACATTGTATGTTTCCAGCGGCAATTGGGCAAATGCCGCGGATGTCTATGCGAAAATGGTGGCGATGGCCGCCGAGTCCGACCAGGAAGAAGTTCTGCAGAAGATGGCAAATTGTTCCTTTAACGCCGGGCGATTCCGCGCTGCGCTGGACAGCTACGACAAGCTTAGCCTTTCACAGCGTGACAATGTGGATGTCTGGCTGGGGATGGCGCAATCAGCGCTGGGTGTTTCGGATGTCAAGCGTGCCCGCAATGCCGCCCGAAAAGTGATGTCGCTTGTCGATCATTCTATTGAAGCGGAATTGGTTCTCGGCTGTGCCAATTATTTGGATGGCAAGTATTTAACCTCGCTGGAATTATTCAATCGGCTGTCCGCAGATGACAAAGCCGGGGGTTTTGCATCGTTTATGGCCGGCAGGTGTTATCAGAAACTGGGTCGCACCAAACAGGCTCAGTCGGCATTCGACAGGGCGACTCAAACCGCCCCGGACAGTCCGCTGGTGTCGATGTTTCTCAACGAAAAAAAATAATTCAGTTGGTCGTATCTGAAAAAACATGGAAACGATGAACTAAATGACAACGTCTAGGATGATGCGAATATGTTTTGCCGGTCTGGCGGCAGTATGCGGAGGTTGTATTACAGCCGGACTGATTCCCATTGCGCATCCGATAATGCTGGCCGGCGGACTGACCGGTCTGGTCTGTACGGCGATTGTTTTTTATGGAATGTCCCAGATAGGGTCAGACCTGCGATTGCTGGGCGAGTCATTCGCCGCGGGAAATCCGAAAGCCGTATCCTGCCGCTCGGCGGCGGGTAAAACGCTGCGGCAGGCCATCGACCATTACATTCAGAACATATCTGAACCATTGGTTCAGGCGCGGCAAATCCAGCAGGATTTGAATTTGCAGGTTCAGTTGCTTCGCCGCCGAAAAGCGGGCGTTGAGGCGATTTTGAACAGTATTCACGATGCGGTGATTGTGGTGGATTCTCAGGAGCGGCTGACGCTGAGTAATCCTGCGGCGGAGGCTATTTTTGGCTTTCGCGGCGATAGTGCTGTATCCAGGCCTGTCGGCGAAATTCTCGGAAAGTCCGGTCTGGCCGAATTGATTGCCAAGACCGCCGGCAGTAAAGTCCGCTGTGTGCGGTATGATCTGACCATGCCGGTACAGGATAAGCCGGCGTATTTTGATTGCCTGCTGTCGTGTGTGTTTGACGACAACGGGCAGATGGCGTCGGTGGTTGCGGTGCTGCACGATATGACGCGGGAAAAAGAAGCGTCCCTGGCCAAGAATGAATTTGTCAGCCACGTCTCGCACGAATTAAAGACGCCGCTGGCTTCGATTAACGCGTATGCGGAAATGCTGATTGACGGCGAAGCCGGAGATGAGGCGGCGGTGCATCAGTTCTGCGAAATTATTCAGGGGCAGGCCCAGCGGCTCAATCGCCTGATTGAGGAGATTTTAAATATTTCCCGGATTGAATCGGGAATGATGAAAGTGAGCAAACAAAATCACAGTCTTGCGCTGATTGTTCGGGATGCGGCCGAAATGATTCGCAGCTATGCTCAGGAAAAGAATATCACACTGCAGGTTCCGCCGTCGATTGTCTGCGACCAGATAACCTGCGACAAGGATATGATTATGCAGGCGGTGGTCAATCTGCTCAGCAATGCCGTAAAATATACCCCGGCCGAAGGGCAGGTTCGTGTGGAGCTTGATTTAAACGATGTCGACCAGACGATTACGCTGTCGGTAACCGATACGGGAATCGGCATTCCGGAGGAAGATATTGGGAAATTATTTGGGAAGTTTTACCGGGTAGAGGCCAATAAAAATTTTGCCAAAGGCACAGGTTTGGGACTTAACCTCGTCCGGCAAATCGTCGAAACAATACACGGCGGTAAAGTGTTTGTACGCAGCAAGCAGGGACAGGGCAGCACCTTTGGATGTATCCTGCCGCTGGCCGGTTCAACCGCTAACGCAGCGTCTTAACCCGATAAACAAGAAAGACTTGTGGGAGAATGGTATGGCAAATCGAAAAGCGATGGTTGTGGATGACGAATTCCACATCGTACAGGTTGTCGCAATAAAACTGCGAAATAATGGCTTTGATGTGATCACCGCCGACAATGGCGCGGATGCCTATATGCTGGCGTGCGAGCAGAAACCGGACATTGTGGTTACAGATTATCAGATGCCGAAATTGAGCGGATTAGAACTCATCGAGAAAATGCGATCCAATGCGGATACCGCGCGGATTCCGGTGATTATGCTGACGGCTCGGGGATTTGCCATTGACGATGAGCAAAAACTGAAATTGGGTATTTCGGCGTGTCTGAGCAAGCCATTTAGCCCGCGCGAAGTGCTGGGGACAGTCGAAGAGGTTCTCAAGCAGACCGCCCAGGTGTAAATTTATCACTTGATTTAGCAACTTAGATATTCAGGATTATCAAAATAGATGAATAGTACTGCACAATATGCGTTGTCTTCTGCGCAGCTGGCGCTGCTAAACCGTTTTGCGCATCGAGTCAACGGGCAAGGTGTAAATCTTGCTGTTTTTGATGAACGTCCGGTCTGTGTCTTTCAGGCCGATGCCGGGCGTTTTCACAGCGATATCGAAAAGCTGACCCAATTGGCCCGTGATGCATTTGCTGCGCCGTTTACGGGAGTTCAGGTGTGCCAGTCCAATCCCTCTGTTTGTATGCGGCTATTGAACGACTCCGGTCGGGCGGTTGCGGCGGTTTTCATCGACAGCGGGCGGCCTGATTCAGCGGTTGATCCCAGGTTGGCGGAATTTTGCGGCAGGCATTCGATTAACGAGCGGGAATTGCTTGAGATTATCACCAGTCCCAATAAAACAGATGATCCGATGTCGGATCTGCTGAATGGTTTTGCCTCCGAATTTGAGGCGGTCGATATCCACAATGGCCGAATCGAAAAACTGACAACGGAGTTATCGCAGACCTACGAACAAATTATGCTGCTCTATAATTTGAGCATGCACATGAAAGTAACCCAGAGCAATGCGGAGTTTCTGCAATATGCCTGCGACCAGCTGGGGCAATTGGTCAGCGTCGAGGGACTGGCGATTTACTTAGACAAGAAGATCGACGGAGCTAAACGCCTGTCGCTGACCGCGGGATGCGGATATGTTACGATTAACTCCAATCTGGCCGAAGTGCTTAAGGTTCATTTAGCGTCGGAGCTGACTGAGGGCAAAGAGGCGATGGTGGACAGCAATGTCTATGGGCCGTTCAAATATGTCTGGCCTGGCAATGTGAAAAATGTTCTGGCTGTCGGACTTCGCAGCGGTGATCGGCTGATCGGGACGATGGTGGCGACCAATGTTTTAAACAAGCCGGATTTTGACAGTACGGATATTAAATTATTTAATTCGGTTGCCAATGAGTGCGCCGTATTTATCGAAAATGGACGGCTGTTTTCGGAGCTGAAAGAATTATTCATCGGTTCACTGAAGGCATTGACCAATAGTATTGACGCCAAAGACCAATACACGCGCGGCCATTCGGATCGTGTAGCGTTTATCTCCCGGTGGATTGTCGAACATCTGCGTCTGGTGCGGGATGTTCCGCAGGAGCTGATTCATCATGTCTATCTGGCCGGGATGCTGCATGATATCGGCAAGATTGGCGTTGCCGAAAACGTATTGCGCAAACAGGGTAAATTGACCGACGAGGAACGTGGGGTGATTATGTCGCATCCGCGTATTGGAGCGTCGATTTTGTCGGAAATTTCACAGATGCACTCGATTGTTCCCGGCGTACTGCACCATCATGAACGCTATGACGGCAAGGGATACTCACAAGGGCTGTCCGGACAGGATATTCCGCTGTCGGGCAGAATCATCGCTCTGGCTGATACTTTCGATGCGATGACCTCCAAGCGGATATACCGCGACGCGATGAGTCTTAAACGTGCAATTGATGAAATCAAAAAAGCCAGCGGTACACAATTCGACCCCGAGATTGTCGATGTTTTCTTAGGCAGCGATATAAATAAGTTATGGAGTATTATCCAGGATGGGTTTATTGAAAGCTGGGATTACAGCAGTTTTACCGAATATGGAGCGGCGGCGGTTGGAGCGTTATTACGATGAAAATTGACGTGCAAAATTATAATACCGTCGCGGTATTAAGCCTGCAGGGCGAATTTACCCATGAGGCAGTCAAATCGTTTGAAGATGCAGTCAGCTCTGTGCTGTCGGGGTCAAAAATCGAAGGTTTGGTTCTGGATATGAGTAAGGTAGTTATGCTGGACAGTGCAGCCCTGACGGCGCTGCTGGATTTGAACGATCGCTGTCAGGAGAATCTGCGGCAGATGAAACTGGCGGGTCTGGATGAAACGTGCCGCAAGATTCTGGAAATAACGCGTCTTCTGGACGGTCTGGATAGCTATGCCGATCCGGTGGAAGCGGTCAAAAGTTTTGCATAATATAAATCAATAGACGATAGCCAGGTGAGATAGTTCAATTACGATGACGGATATTACGATCAATCGAAAACTGCAATTAGGACAAGTGCTGCTGAGGCGGTCGATTGTGACCGCGGAACAGATCGAAAGCGCTCTGTCTTGTCAGCGCGATTCTGGGCACAAAAAACTGCTCGGCGAACTTTTGGTGGAGCTGGGTTATTGCACTGAAAACCAGATTGCCTCGGCGCTGGCCGAAGCTTACGGCGTGCCCTATGCGGCGATTAGTCCCAAGCTGTGCGATCCGAGGGTAGTCGAGCTGCTGCCGCGAGACTTTCTTGAAGAACATACCGTGCTGCCGCTCTATAAGATTCGTAATGTCCTGACGATAGCCGTCAGCGAGCTGTCGAATGTGTTTTTACTGGATGAGATTGAGCGTCTTGCCAATTGCCGGGTGCAGGTGGTGTGCGCCACAGCTCACGACATTCGAGCGACACTGCAGACGTATATGCCTGCGGCAAATGTCTTTGTTATCGATGACATTATCGACGATGCCGCGTTAGGCGATTTTGCGATGATCGAGACGATGCCCGAGGATATCTCTAACCTCGAAGAAGTCGCAGGGCAGTCGCCGGTTGTCAAGCTGGTCAATTATCTGCTTTATAATGCGGTCAGTGAAAACGCCAGTGATATTCATCTTGAGCCGGATGACAAAAAACTTCGTGTTCGATATCGTGTTGATGGGCTGCTGTATGAAAAAATGCGCCCGCCATATCAAATGCACGCGGCGATTGTCTCGCGTATTAAGATTATGGCCGAGCTGGACATTGCCCAGCGGCGTTTGCCGCAGGATGGCAGTATTCATATTCTGATGCAGTCGCGTCCGATTGATTTACGCGTCTCGGTGATGCCCGGCGTCTATGGCGAAAAAGTGGTTATTCGTATTATCGACGCCAGGCGTGTTCTGACAAATCTTGAATCGCTTGGATTTTCCTGGGACAATCTTCAAAAGTTCCGCAAGATTATTAATGTTCCCAACGGGATTGTTCTGGTAACCGGCCCGACAGGGTCCGGCAAAAATACCACCCTCTATGCAGGGTTGGCCGAATTGAACAGCGAACAGGTCAATATCTGCACGGTCGAAGACCCGGTGGAATGCAATATTGCCGGAATCAATCAATTTCAGGTTCATGAAGCGGCGGGTTTCAGCTTTGCCAACGCGCTTCGCAGTCTGCTGCGTCAGGACCCGGACGTCGTGATGGTCGGTGAAATTCGCGACCGGGAAACTGCGACAATTGCGGTACAGGCGGCGCTGACGGGACATCTGGTGCTTTCGACGCTGCATACCAACGATGCACCCGGAGCGATCACTCGATTAGTTGATTTAGGTGTTGCTCCTTATCTGGTCAGCGCTTCGCTGATCGGGGTACTGGCTCAGCGTCTGGTACGAAAAATATGTCCGAATTGCAAAGAAGAATATGAACCGCTGCCGGCGATTCGGAAAATTGTGGAAAAATGGACGGGAAGTTCGCCGAAATTTTTCCGCGGTATCGGCTGCAAGAAATGCCGCAATTTAGGGTATGTCGGACGTATTGCGATCCATGAGCTGTTTATTCCGGATGACCGGGTTCACGACCTGATCGTACAGGGTTCGACCTTAAAATCGCTTCGCACGGCGGCCGTTGACTGCGGAATGACGCCGTTGCACATCGATGGGGTAGAAAAAATTGCCGCCGGCATTACGACCATTGATGAAATTTTACGTGTGGCCAATGTCAGCGAGTAGAGGATTCAAATATGGCCGTATTGATCTCACCCTCTTCAGAACGAATCGCACGAAATCGTGCGGATAGCCAGAGCGAAAGCTTTCCGGCTGCGGCTCTGTCAAAAGCTTCGGTTGTTTCCAATGCGCGGGCCAGATCACAGGATTTAATCCTGCTGACGACCCAGCTTTCGGTGATGCTCGATAGCGGGGTTGTGCTTAGCGAAGGCATTTCATCGATTGCAGAACAGATGAAGTCCGGCGAGTTTCGGCGGGTTATTGAAGATGTTGCCGAGCGGCTTAGAAACGGCGAAAGTTTTTCCGCGGCGCTGTCGATTTATCCGCGGATTTTCAGCTCAATGTATGTTAGTATGGTTAAAGCCTCCGAGGCATCCGGGCGAATGGCTCAGATGCTGGAAGTGCTGGCTGGCTATCTGGCCGGCGACGAGGAAACCCGCAAGCAAATCAAAGGCGCAATGGTCTATCCGATGGTGATGCTGCTGACGGCAATTGGCGCCACCGGATCGCTGATGTTTTTTGTGCTGCCGCGATTTTCCCGTATCTATGAATCCCGCGGTGCGGCGCTGCCCAAGCTGACGCAGATTCTGGTGGATTTCAGCACGCTGCTGTCAGAGCCGATGTTTTTTGCTTCTGCGGTTACCTCGTGTATTTTAAGTGTTTTTGCCTTTTCCGCGTGGAATAAAACGCCCATGGGACAAAAAACCATTGACTGGATGAAGATTCATGCGCCAATCTTTAATATTATGTTTATCGATTCGGTCCTGACCCGAAGTATGCGAATTCTGGCGACGATGGTCAATACCGGCGTCAGTTTGCTGGATGCCATTGACGTAATGCGAACCTCATGTGATAATTATTTTTTCAGAACGCTGTGGAGCAGCGTCGATGCCCGTATCCGGGATGGCTATCAGCTATCGGATGCCATTACCCTGGCGCCCTACAATGAATTGATTGCCCCGGGTATTGTTCAGATGCTCCGTGCCGGTGAAAAATCCGGACAGGTCGGACGGGTCTGCGACAAAGTCTCCGTTTTTCTGGACAAGAAACTCAAAAACTCAATCCGTACAGCGACCAGTCTGATTGAGCCGGTGATGATTTTGGGGATGGGTGTGATTATTGGTACCATTGCTATTGCGCTGCTGCTGCCGGTATTCCGAATTTCAACGGTCATGACACGTTAATCACGGCATCATTTAGTTTGTCCAAATAAAAAAGGCAAGACCCTTAAAAGTCTTGCCTTTTGATGTTTCAGAAAGAACCGTCGTCAGTTAGCTTGCGGCCTGCTGAGCGGGTTTGTAATTCCGTTTTGGCGGCTTGACGACCAGACCCATCTTGATAGCCTTGGCTGAAGCCTTGATGCGGGTAATCTTGCCATTGATAACCGCGCGAACATTCTGCACGTTCGGTTTGAACTTACGCTTGCTGATGCCCGTAATCTTGCGGCCAATACCGCCCAGATATTTAGCTTTACCGCGTCGGGAAATACTGTTTCCAGCCGTCGTTTTTTTACCCGTAAAAAAGCATACTCTTGACATATTTAACTCCTGTTTCGCTCAGCAGGGAATAACCCTGAACAGACTCTTACAACACTTAACACTTTTCCAAATACGAAAGACTAAGAAGTATATGCTTTTATCCGGATTTTGCAAGCCTTTTGAATAAATTTTTCATAAAAATCCTGATTTTAGTGGCTATCAGGCTAAATTGGGGTCTAAATCCAAGCAGAAATGCCATAGAAATGCAACAAAAAGATGTTTCATGTCCCCAACTCGGCGTTTATCCGAAATGGGTGCCTCCACCCAGAAATTATGCCTTTTCAAGCATTGAATCGAGGATTTCGGCGGCAATTTGCACAAACTCAGGACAATGCTCAAATGCTCCGGGTCGTTTGGAATGAATCATCCCTTCCGGAGTATTGAAATCAAAACCAAGCAGTTCCCGGCAAATCAGTGAGCCGGTACGGGTTCGGAATTCATCGCAGAAAAATTGTACTTTATTATAACATTCGAATTTACCGGACTTATCTTTCGGATTGGTGGTTCCGAATTTAAGCCCAAGAATCAGAATTGCTCCGGTTACCGCACCGCAGACGTTGCCGCTTCTGCCTAAACCCCCTCCCAGACCGGAGGCGATTCGCAATGCGGCGTCCCTGTCAACGCCAAACCGATCTGCATAGGCCGCGACAACGGCCTGTGAACAGGAATACCCCTCACCGAACATTTCGACAGCGTCTTTGATCCGGTTTTTCATAATGGCGTCTCTCGTTACTGGCTAAACTATTCGAAACTCGGGTTATTGTCCGGGTCTTTCGGGGTATTCGGACCTTGCTGCTGCTCTAATTGTTTACGCAGAAGAGCATTTTCCCGGCGGGTCGCTTCAAGGTCAAAGATCATATATTTAACCCCAACCCTCAGATAATCAAGCGAATTTTGCAGCGTGGCAATTTTATCCTGTAATATTTTGTAGGTTTCGTTGCTGCGTCGGGCCAAAAACAAAATTTTTTCCTTTTGAGGCGTCGGCAGGCTGCTGGCCGTACCGAGCAATTCAGTCAGTTTGTCTTCAAAATTAGATTGTTCCATTGTGGTACCCCCAAATCTCAAGGTTTCATTATCCCCAGCCGGGCCAGCCATGACAACCTCGCATAAGCGAACCCTGATTACGAAGCTGATTATAACAAATAATTCGTTTTTTTGCAAATTCTGGCACACAAATAGCACCAATATAAGACCTAAAACGCTCTCATTATGCAAATAATAATTGTATTATAG
>CAZVXR010000117.1:0-4789 GCA_964630865.1 uncultured Pirellulales bacterium
TTCCTTCGATGTTGCTGGCTACCATATCCTCTGTTTTTCCAATTTGGTCAAGATAGGCAACGAAATAGGAAAGCTTTTCTTTTAGTTCCGCCCTTTTCTGGGTCAAAAAAGACGTAAGATCATTCACTGCCTGAGACCGGACAACCCAATATTCGGCGGAGTCTTTGGCAGGCAGCGTAATTTCCTCAAGACCGCCGTATGGAGCAGCCTCTGTTTTTGCCTCAGCAGGGGCATTTTTCGCCGCCGGAGCGGCATTTTCGGCAACACAAACAAAACTTGCCAACAGCACAACAACCAGCCCGGATACGATTTGTCTATACATAATTCTGCATTCCTTTCTTCGTTATTCTCTTGTTTTTTTATAAAAACACTTCCTTGTTTTCATGTTTTTGGATGGTTTTCCGTTTGTATTAATTTTGTTTAACAAAAGGGGCTACAGATTTTGCCATCTCCGCATCCAGTATTTTAAACTCATCATAGGCTTTCATGGCGGATTCCTTGTCACCAAGCAGTAGATTGCAAAGCACCAACCCGCGATAAGACTCATGAAATTCCTGCCGGGCCTCAATGGCTTGACTAAATGCATATCGCGCTTCCTGGTAATCGCCCAGTCGTATATTCAAAATACCAATCCGGTTATAGATTATTGCGTCATCAACTCCAATGGTTGTCAACAGGGATTTGTTCTGAGTTACTACGTTCACGCTGACAAAACCCAGCGTAATAGCGTCATTGTATTGCTTCAATGCCGCCCGATAGTTATTTGTTTCGTCGTAAACCAGTCCCAGTCCCACATAGCCTGCGGGTTTATATCGATCGAGACCGATTGCCTGTTTAAATGTCGCAACGGCTTCATCATTACGTCCCAGTTCGGTGTATAGAAAACCAAGAAAAATATAGGCTGTATAAAAATCGTTTTTAAGACTTATTGTTTTCGTATAAAACTCAACCGCTTTATCCGTATTACCCTTGAGATCCTCGATACGGCCTTTGGCATAATAAAGCGATGCCGAATGGGGCTCGGCGGTCAGCGCCGTATCACATGCCTTTGATGCATCATCATACTTGCCTTGTTTGGCATAGATCCATCCCAGGAGATAATTCATCTTGAGATATTTGCTGCCCAACGCCAGCATCTCATTGCATTCTCTCAGCGCGCTGTCATAGTCGCCAACTTTTGCATGGATCCAAGCCAGAGTATAGCGGTATTCCATTCTGCTGGGATCCTGAGCAATGTCTTTCTGCGTTACTTTCACAGCCTCGGCAATATCGCCATCCATAGCAACTCGATACCCGTTTGTCGCAGGAATCAGTGTGTCGTAAGGCGGCACGTCCTGCATAACTTTCTTGAACTCTTTGATGGCTTCTTTTTTCCGGTTTTCCCTTCCGGCATCAAGCAGGGCGAAAACGGCCTCTTTATTCACTGCCGGTTTATCAGCAGCAACGGAGGCTGTCGGTGCAGGCAAAACCTCTTTTATGTAAACGGGTTGTTCTTTTTGAACCTGCGGTTCACTCGTCCGCAATGCGTTGACGATAAAAATCGCAACCCCAATTGTAACTATATTGCTAAGCACTACCGTTATTACAACATCCCGCGTTTTCATGGTTATTCTCCTTGATAATGAATTTCCTTACTTATTTCTTACCTGACAGGCAACATGTCTTGAAAAATACTATGATTTAGAGGTTATTCTTCTCCACAACAGGTAATCGCTTTTTATCCTAATCTATCCTTGCTCATTGAGCGCATACCATAATTACTGAGGACACATATTCCTAATTATAGCAATGATTTAGACAGAGTAAAATAAAAAAATAGATTTGTAACATGTCAGCCATCCTGCCGAATGGCTTTGTTTGGTTTTTCAGTTAGACACCAGATTCCAGATGTCAGATACCAGAAACCACAGATTTCTCAAATTACATCGATTCAAGTCGTTTTTCGGCATATCAGAAAATGCCGTCAAGACACAATCGTGAATTGCCGTCAGTGTCTATGTCCTGATCGCCATCATCAAAAAGGAACTGCAAATCGGCCGCAGTCTGGCCGAACTCCTGCACATTTTCAGGGATTCCATTTTCGAACAAGTCCCCACTACAACAAGTACTTATGGAAATTTTTCAAAACCTATAATATAAATAGTTGTCATTATTCGATTTATAACCGGACAGGAGTGATTTTCCTGTTGTTAACGCTTTTTTCTTTTGACTTAAAGTTAGTGTGCTCCCTATAATAGCGGGCGAACCAAGGATCGGGAGAATTGCGATATGATTCAAAGGATAGCTGCCGTTAAGCCGTTGTGGACTGCAGACTTAGGCTGGATTAAGCCAGCGTTTGTATCCGAGTGTTTTTCTTCTTTGGTTCAGAACAAAAATCGATGCGTTTTATTTATACCCCCCAAGAACAGTCACCCCAGTTTTACCAGTCATCTCAATGTGCAGCTTTTATTGCGTTTATCCCCCGGTAGCGAAAAAACGACGGTTGGAAGGAACTAACGTGCAAAAACAAAAATTTCAAACGGCAATGCAATGTATTTTATGGATAGGTCTCCAGACATCCATCTATGCGGGTGGGCTATGGATGTATGATACTGGCACACCCGATACAGGATTGGCCAGTGCGGGCCTTGCTGCTCGGGCGCAGGATGCTTCCACGGCGTACAATAATCCCGCCGGCATGAGCCTTTTGGACCGGTCCGAAGTGATGTTTGGGCTTCAGGCATTATACGGTGATTTGGAATTTAACCCCAATGGGCTGACAAATACCCCCGGCGGCGATGGCGGTAATGGGATTGGCTGGGCTCCGGGCGGCAGTTTTGCCTATGTTAACAAGCTCAACGAAAAATGGAGCTTTGGTGTGTCCACATTCTCCAATTTTGGATTGGCGATGGATTTTGATGACAACTGGGTGGGGCGTTACTATGTGCAGGAAGCAACGCTGATTGGGATGAGTGTCATGCCGTCGTTGTCATACCGAATTGATGAACAATGGTCTGTGGGTATGGGGTTAAATGCGATGTACGGCATCCTGAAGAACAAAGTAGCGATTAATACACCAATTGCTGCGGGTGATGGTCAGATGAAATATGATGATACGACATGGGGTTTTGGTTATGTTCCGGGCGTGATTTACGAACTGGACAAAAAGACCCGGTTTGGCGTAACTTACACCTCTCCGGTGGATTTGGATTTTAAGGATAAACCGAAATTTTCGAATCTCGGGTCGGACTTAGGCTGGCTTTTGAACCGCGCCGATATCCAGTCGATGGATTTAAGCATGACCGTGCCTCAAACCGTTATGGGCAGTTTTTATCACGAGCTCAATGAAAAATGGGCTCTGCTGGGAAATTTGGGCTGGCAGGATTGGAGTGAATTTGGAAAGGTGGACGTGGATGTGGATGCTAATAACGACCATTCCATCTCAAAAAAGCTTGACTATAAGGATACATGGACTGTCGGTTTGGGTACGCAGTATAAGTTTGCCCCCCGGTGGATGGCTTCGACGGGCGTTTCGTATGACAGTGCGATGCTGGATGATGAAGACCGTACGCCCACCATGCCCGTCGGCGCTGCATGGCGATGGGGTCTCGGCTTGCAGCACGAACTGAGTGATGCGACGACTATCGGCTTTAATTACGCACTGGTGTATTCCGGGGACGTGGACATGGATCAGGAGCGAGGTCTGCTTAGCGGCCGTATAGCCGGAGAATATGAAAATGTGATGATTCATATCTTCAGTGCTTCGCTGATCCATCGGTTCTAATGGCATAGGCGACGGTGAGAACCGACCACAAGGACTGGGATGAAGCGTTAAGTGAGTGTCTCGAATTGAAAAGTAATCGAAACGATTGTAATGAAAGGGACAAATTATGAAAAAGGTAGTGTTGAGTGTATTGAGCTGCGTTCTATTCCTGATGGGGGGTTGTTCGACCGTGCCTGAATCGAAAGAATCCAAAGCGGTTCTGTCGTCTGAAGTCACAGATGCAATCTCGATCTTCAAAGCCAAAGACCCCAGCATCGAGAGTTTCTTTGCCAGGTCCTACGGTTACGCAGTTCTTCCTAAAGTGTTTAAAGGCGGATTCTGGATCGGCGGCGCCGGCGGCCAGGGAGAGGTTTTTGAACAGAATCAGATGGTAGGTTACTGCAGAATGTCGCAAGCCACCCTGGGATTTTCGTTTGGCGGCGAATACTTCCGCGAGATTCTCTTCTTTAGAGACAAAGAAGACCTGGACAAATTCAAATCCAGCGAATTTACATTCTCAGCCCAGGTTACCGGGGTAGCGCTCAGCGCAGGCGCCGCGGCCAAGGCCGATTATAAATCCGGCATGGCCGTCTTTGTCATGACCGATGTGGGCCTGATGGTGGATGCCTCATTAGGCGGCCAGAAGTTCAAATATGAAGATAAATATATCGCACAGGGTGGAAAACAAACGGATTCAGGAAAACCAGAAGCGAGCTTACGAGATGTTTCCCGATAAAAAGTTCATCGCCCGGACGCCGCTCATTCCGGGTGTCAACGACGACGAAGGACATATTCGGGCCGTGCTGGCATTGATCAAGCCATACAAGAATGTGAACTGCTGCCCTACATGCGCTTCGGCGAAAGCAAATACGGATTTCTGGGCCGGGTTTATGAAATGCAGGACTTTAATCCCCCGACACCGGAAACACTCAAGCGGCTGCAGGCGATCATCGACGAGGTCTTTGTTCATGAAAAATCAGAATCGGAGGCAAAGAATGACGTTGCAACAGAAAAACAGAAATATAAATAAGACCACCAAAACTATTT
>CAZVXR010000118.1:0-2498 GCA_964630865.1 uncultured Pirellulales bacterium
CGGTAATCGCTCTGCCTCTAAAATCAATATTGGTTTCGCGATAAATCCCCTGCGGGACGACAACCACGTCGCCATGATTTGACGCATTGATCGCCGATTGAATCGTCGGATACAGCGCACTGCCGACCATTCTTACCACCGGAGGCGGGGCCAAAATCACTCTGGCCTTTTCGGACCAGCCCGTCGTATTGCCGGCCGCATCCCGAACACGCACACGATATTCATAGATATTGCCGGGCGAACCGGTCAAAAGCCCGCTGCGCTGATAAACCGCACTGGACTGCCAAGTGCTGCTTAATGCACTCGGATTCGTTTTATATCGCGAGTCCGTGGTAGAAACGCATTCGAAGAAATATTGCAGAACTACGCCCGGATCGTCACGACCGCTTACGGCTTCCATAGCAATCTTCGTACTCGATATCTTCCGAGGATATGCTTTCCATTCTGCCGGATTCGGCGCAGGAGGCAGGTTGTCGACCCCCGAAGCGGTTGTCGCCGAAAGCGTCTCAGACCAGTCGGTTTCGTTGAGATCTAACGACTTATCACGAGCTTTGACGCGGAATTGATACGCCTTACCCTGTGCATAGCCACTGCGGTAATAAACCGTATCGCTCTGCCAGCCGCTCGTGAAATTGGGGTCTGTTAAGCACTCGAAGAAATATTCGACCGCTTCTTCTTTAGCGTCGACGGCAGCCGTTGCTTCCATATAAATAGTCTGTAAACCGGAGGCGGCAGGCGGATATTCCCACGTCATCGGGTCAGGCGTCGGAGCCACTCTATCAATGAGTGCGTCTGTCGCTTGAACCGCATTTGCCACATTCAGCCGGGCGCCTGTTACCGACAGCCCCTGCAAGGATGTTTTTTTGTCTGAGGTAGTCATCAAAACCTGTTTCACTTGCGCCGCGGTCAGAACGGGGTTAACCGACCAGGCCAGCGCCGCTGCACCGGCAACATGCGGACAGGCCATCGAGGTACCGCTTTTTTCTCCATAACCACCGCCGGGAATCGCACTAAGTATATAGCTTCCGGGCGCCGCGATATCCACCGAGGTTAAACCCCAATTTGAAAATGAAGATCGCGCATCGGTATCATCCGTTGACATCACGGAAATGATGTTATCTAAATCATAACTGGCAGGATAGAATAGATTCGCGTCATTGTCATTGGCGTCATTGCCCGCAGCCGCCACGAATAATTGATCGGCATCACCAGCCTGAAAGATGGCATCATACAATGCCTGGCTATACCCGCCGCCGCCCCATGAATTGCTGGACAGCGTCGCCCCCATTTGGGTAGCGTACTGCACACAGCTAATTGCATCAGATGTGGCGCCGCCTCCGGAAGCACTCAAGAACTTCAGCGCCATAATTTTCACATTCCAGCAAACGCCAGCTACGCCCAGACCGTTGTTGCCCACCCCGCCTATCGTACCAGAACAATGGGTTCCGTGACTGTTGTCGTCCATCGGATCGCCATCTTTGTTTGCAAAATCATAGCCGTAAATATCATCGACATACCCGTTGTTGTCATCGTCAACGCCCGCCTGGCCGTTCTTTTCGGCGGTATTAACCCACATATTCGCCGCCAAGTCAGGGTGCGTATAATCCACACCGCTATCGATGACTGCCACAATGACATTGGAATTGCCGGTTGCGATTTCCCATGCTTCGGGCGCATCGATGTCCGCATCCCTCGTCCCGCCGCTCTGGCCGGTATTGTTCATTCCCCACAATTCCGAAAACAGCGTATCGTTCGGGATGGCTTGGATTTTTTGGATATAATCCGGCTCGGCATAAGCCACCCCGGCTGTCGTACGAAATGCCGATTGAGCCGCCGCAACACTTTTCCCGGTCGGCAGCTTAACCAACGCCAGACCCGGTACACTCGAATACATCTTCTGAATCGTACCGCCTCCGGCAGCAGTCAAAACCGCTTGACGCGTAGAATTGGCCGCAGAAGTCGTCCCCTGCTCAGTAAACCGCACCAGCAAATAACCATCACGGTATTGAGGTACGCTTGGACTGGGCGGATTGGTGTAAGTAAATTCCGCGAACGCAGCCCCGGAACATAGAAGTAATGCCAACACACACAAAACGATTTTTGTAAACACGGTACGTTTCATAAAACCCTCCATACAGAAATTAGTCCAATTTTTCATACTCGCTATTCGCCTTTCCGAATTCGCATTGTTCAATGACAAAATACCCCTTACGAATTAGACAATCCGCGGGGATAATCGACCATTTACTGAAAATCGGAAAAAAACCCCATTAAGTTTAGGCGGAAATTACCAAAATTAACTCCAAAAGTCAAGATAAATGCTAATTTAGCAAAGAAATCTACCCGCAAACGCCATTACTTATAGGACGACTTCCAATCTCTTTAACCCCCAAATAAAATTGCCTGTTAACGACCCATAATAGAGTCGTTAACTGTATAGTAAACAGATTCAGGGGCAATGTTTCAACAAAAATCTGGTTTTTTTTATTTTTTTTTAT
>CAZVXR010000119.1:0-1643 GCA_964630865.1 uncultured Pirellulales bacterium
TTTTATTTGCGCCAGAGTAGTCATTCGAGGCCGCATCCAGTCGATCTGGCTGGTCACCTCGTTGCTGGACGCCAAGCGTTACCCGGCGGCGGAGATGATGGCGTTGTATGCCCGCCGCTGGCGAATTGAGATGTTGTTTAAGGAGTTGAAAATAACCCTGTCGGCGGATGTCTTACGCAGCCAGAGTCCTGAAGGGATTGGCAAGGAAATTGCCGCCCGATTGACGGCAATCAATGTGGTGCGAAGCATCATGCTCGAGGCGGCTGCGGACAACAGAGTAGAAGACCCGCTGCGATTGAGTTTTGTCTTTGCGATTCGGGCAATCCTGAATTTTGCTCTATCGCTGGCTATTGAGCCATTCTGGAAATTGCCGGCGATTTATCAGGCGATGCTGCGCGAAATCGCCGCTCATACGGCGCCTTTTCGACCGGGACGAAATGAGCCGCGACGGATACGAAGGGAACGAAACAAATATCCCCAATTAAAAACAACGCGAGCCGAATGGAGGAAAGCCTATGCCGCTTAAGCAACCGCCATTCGTGCCCTGTCCCTAATTTTAATTCCACAGACTGCCAAGATTTTCCATTGCTGTCATACCATGTGTCTCCTCGCTGTGGGTGACTTTACTGATTATTACGGGTATGACACCCTATTGAAATGAATATAAAAACTTATAAATAAAGAGGTTGTGACGTTTTCAAAAAAATAAAACGCATTTTGGACTTGATAATCGACGGGTTTTTCGCTATAGTAAAATTCGAATTGCGATGCTTTCCGAAAGGTCAGCGGCAGAATGGTTCGGCCGCGTTTCGGAGGGTTTTGCAAGTGGCTCCTTAGAGTGACAGATTGGCTGTAACATGCCAACCCATTAGCATTATTGCGAGGAACAGGACACATGGGAACAAAAAAAGGCTTCACCCTGATAGAGCTGTTGGTGGTGATTTCAATCATCGCGTTATTGTTGTCTATATTGATGCCTGCTCTGGGGCGCGCCCGGCGTATGTCCCAGCAAACGGTGTGCAAGACCAATCTGAAACAGCAGGGGATAGCGTTTATGGGTTATGCGCAAGACAACAAGGACAGCCTTAATGAGGGTAAAAACGGGTGGGGCAAAGCAAGACCGCCGAGCTCCACAATGGGATACGGCTACTGGTGGGCGGATCTGATGCCTTATCGCGGCACAGATATTAAGACGCTGGTGTGTGCGGCGGTACCGAAAAAAAACCCCAATTATCAGGGGCCTTATGGTCCGATGCATACATGGGCCGGATGGAAAAATTATTCGGCAGTATGGCCGTATGCCATGCCCGGACTGCCCAGCCAGGGCGGATTTCTTTTGGCGCCTATCCCTGTTAGTTATACGCAGAGTGTCTGGGCGACCAATCCGGCCTACGATTCAGACATTGCCACGAAAGGGAAAATTGGTTCTTTACTAGCCCCGGTAGAAAATTTTTGGCGAAAGATCAGCAGCGTCTCGACGCCGAGCAAAGTTCCGATATTTGGTGACGGGAGGTGGCTGGAAGCCGTTGTGCACTCGTCGCCCGACAATGCACTGGTCGCACCTGCGTCGGAAAAAATTGCCGAAAAAGGTTGGAAAGAAGAGTATGACTGGGGGATAGGGCAGTTTTGTGTGCCGCGTCATG
>CAZVXR010000120.1:0-3590 GCA_964630865.1 uncultured Pirellulales bacterium
AAAATATCGATACGCCGCTGGGACTGGCGCGGATGTATACCCGGTTGCTGGAGCAGACCGGGGTTGTCAAAGAAATGGACTCGGCCAAAAACTTCCGCCAGACGGTTGCCCGATTCGGTCCGCTGGGCGGGATGCCATTATCAGTGCTGGGTGGGCTCTTGCCGAAATTCCACATAGAGCCGGATTATCAAACGATGGCGACAGCGAAGTACCGCCTGAAACCATCGGCTAAATTTGATAAAGATACGTTTACGGCTGTTGCCGCTACACACCATCGCGAAGAAGAGCCGTGCCATTTGTTGATTCAGGATGGGACGATTTGTATTAATCAGTGCTGGCCGAAATTCGGTGCGCCATGTATTACATTTTGCCCCGCGGGTGTGTATGAAACGGTTCACAAAGAAGTCAAGGCGGCCAATCCGTCCAACTGCCTGCATTGCAAAACGTGTCAGCGAAAGTGTCCATTTGATAATATTCGCTGGACGGTTCCCGAAGGCGCCGGCGGCCCGCGATACAAGATCATGTAAATCGTCAGCAAGCAGTCCTTTTGTGCCGCCGTTAAATTGCTCGCTTTTGTAATACGGACCATTTTTTTGCTCATCGGCGATAATGGTAAAGGATTGAAAAAAGAGGTGTAAGATGATGATTGACAGACAGGCGATGTATTTATCAACGCACGAATGGGCGAAAAAGGGGCCGAAGAGTTTAATTACGGTTGGGCTGTCTGCGTATGCGATTGAGCAGCTGGGGGAGATTATCTCTCTTGAACTGCCGCAGGTTGGTAAGAATCTACATCAAGGCGACGTATTTGGGGTTATTCAGTCGGTTAAATCCGCAGTAGAGATGTGCGTTCCTGTATCCGGCAAGGTGGCTGTCGTGAACGCCGGATTGTCGGATAATCCCGATTTGCTAAAAACCGAAGCTTATGGCAAAGCCTGGATGATTCAGATAGAGCCGGTTAGCCCCGCCGAATTTGACAGTCTGATGGACGCCGAAGCCTACGAAAAATTTTTACAAACATAGCTTTTGCGGCGAAAATGGATGGATGAAATTAGCCCAGCAATTTTACAATCGCATCGACGCTCTTTTTTGTTGCGCCCTGGTTTTGCCGGATGATTTTCTGGCCCGCAGCAGAGATAGCGTCGGCAAAGTCCCGGTTAGTCAAACATTTTCGGGTAATATCGCAGAGCTGCTCGGCGTCTTTGACTTCGATAGCTCCGACGCCTTCGAGTAGGGCATCTACGGTCTGTTTAAAGTTAAATGTATGTGGGCCGAATGTGGTGCATTTGCCCAGTGCCGCGGGTTCCATCATATCCGAGCCGCCCATCGGGGTTAAGGTTCGTCCTACGAAAACCAGCGATGCGATGGCGTAGAATTTTTTCAGATCGCCCATTGTATCGCCAAGGATGACAACCGGGCGACCGTCGGCGGTGGAGTTGTTTTCTTTGAGCTTGCTGAAGCGGGCAAAGGTAAAGCCGGAGTTGTCGATGAGTCCAGCGACCTCATCAAAGCGTTCGGGCTTGCGGGGGATGATCGCCAGATGCAGGTCATCGAACTCGGCCTCTTTTTTAAGACGACTGAAAACCTCCAGTCCGATCCGTTCCTCGCCCGGGCCGGTGCCGCCAAGCACCCAGAGACGGCCTGTGCCGAGCTTGATTTGTTCGGCGATTCGGTCGGCGCCGGGAACGAGACCGTCGGTCTGTGCGGTATCGTATTTGAGCGAGTTGGTAACGACAACGTTCGACGGATCGCACCCAAGGGTGACAAATCGGTCGGCATATTCTTGTGTTTGTGCCAAAACCAGTGCGACTTTGCGGAACATCGCGGCGACAAACTTGCGGAATTTGAGATATTTCGGAAAACTGCGTTCGCT
The DNA here is from genome assembly GCA_964630865.1 of uncultured Pirellulales bacterium. Taxonomy (GTDB): domain Bacteria; phylum Planctomycetota; class Phycisphaerae; order Sedimentisphaerales; family Anaerohalosphaeraceae; genus Anaeroglomus. The sequence goes on from CAZVXR010000120.1 coordinate 1,874, forward strand.
GATCCGGCCATTGACGACGACGACAGGGATCCTTCGTTGCTGCGCGATGGACGCCAGATTCGGCCAGACCTCCAGTTCCATCAGCAGGAGGATATCCGGATGGAGCCGATCGAACGCTTTTTTCATGATCCACGACAGGTCAAACGGGAAATAGAAGACCGAGTGCTGTTTGTCATAAAGGGCGCACGCCCGGGCCAGACCTGTATCGGTTGTTGAACTGATGACGATTTCGCAATCGGGCAAGGCGGTTTTTAACGCATCGATCAGCGTACGGGCAGCGTTGACCTCGCCGACGCTTACGGCGTGAATCCAGACGCATCGCTTGCCTGGTTCTTTGCGACTGACCCTGCCCAGCCGCTGTGCCCAACCGTCCCGATAACGCTTATGGGCGATCATCCGATAGAGTACTACGGGGCTGTATAATATTAGTCCGAGAAAATACGCAAGATTGATTAATATACTCATTGGCAATAGTTCTTCATTTTAAAGCCATGTTTTTGGATAAGATTTACCGTCTTCAGTTCTGCAATCCAAGGCGGCCGCTCATTACTGATTCACCTATAATATAATGCGATAAGTCGGGTTTGTAAAAGCAAAATTATGCTTGGAGCGGAACAGGAGAGGCCTGATTTTTCGGTTTCTAAAGCATTTGTAAGTATGCTATAAAAATAGAGTTACATTGTTATTGCGTGTTAAATCAAGGATTGCAAAGAGGTGGGAATTGAACAATAAATTGATGAACCACAGATTTACCATAGGCCGCTGACACCTATTTTGAGGCTTGTGCAGACCGCGGCGACGAAGCCCTCCAGCTGTTGCCTCTTTTCCCTTGACATTGGGTCTATTGTACTTATTATGGAGTCTGTTAGTCATTTGTAGTGTCGAACAGTTAGGTATGAGCGTAGAGGAAGCAATGATAGTCGATTGCCATACACATTTACATTCGGATGGAGCTACGATTAGCCCCCAAGATCATCGCAATGCCTGCAGGGACTTAGATGCTTGTTTTGTCTTGGCTGGCTGTCAGGGCGACCGGCGCGAAGGTAATGCTGCGCTGATTGATTATGTCCGGCAAAACACCAAAGCCGTCGGTTTTGCCGCAGTTAATCCCGCTGAGGATGCGATAACGTCCAAGGTGATCAAGAAAGAAGTGCTTGATAAGGGACTCCGCGGATTGGCGCTGTATTGTGCCGAAGACCAGTTTCACCCAGTCCACAGTCGGGCGATGCTGTTGTATGAGACTGCTCAGGAGTTGCAGTTGCCGATCTTTTTTCACAATTGTCCGCCTTTCAGTGCTCAGGCGGTGATGGACTATGCACGGCCTTTTCAGTTAGATGAAATCGCCCGGACATTTCCAAATCTTAAGATCATTGTCGGACGGATGGGGTTTCCATTTATTGAGCAAACCTGGTGTCTGCTTGGCAAACACGAAAATGTCTTTGCGGATTTGACAATTATCCCGCAGAAGGTCTGGGAAGTTTATAATCTGGTCATGTCTGCCTATGAGGCGGGTGTTATGGATAAGCTCTTATTCGGCAGCGGCTATCCATACGCATCGCCGCAGACCTGTATTGAGACGCTGCTTGGATTCAATAAAATGCTTTCTGATACGCATTTGCCGCAGGTACCGCGCGAAAAAATTCGCAGCGTGATTGAACGCGATAGCCTGATGCTTCTGGGGCTAACAAAAGAGTAAGGGACGGTTGCGTACATTTAG
>CAZVXR010000121.1:0-5532 GCA_964630865.1 uncultured Pirellulales bacterium
TAAGGCGACTGGCTGGATGGATAAAGCAGTTCGATAATCGTCCACCCAGCCGTAATTTATGCAACTCCATATTCCAAAACGTGTTAAGCCAATCTTTTTACAGGAATCCAAGGCCGTCTTTGGTTTTTTGTAAATGGCGTAATCTTGCGTTTTTTACCGAACAATCAGAATCTGTGAAAAGAATAGACAATCAAGAGCGATCATTATAGAATGACCGTTTAGATAATTTTTATAGGAGTATGACGATGTGTGACGGTTGCGGATGTTCTGGAAAGACTTATAAAGATAAGGTAGCCGAAGTTATTGAGACGATTCGGCCTATGTTGCAAAATGACGGCGGCGATATCGAATTAGTCGGCGTCGATGCGGATAAAACGGTTCGTGTGCGGCTGCAAGGCGCCTGCCGCGGCTGTCCCGGCGCCCGGATGACCCTGAAAATGGGCGTCGAACGCGTTCTGCGGCAAAAACTCAGCGATATCAAAGAAGTTATTGCGGTCGATTAGCCTATTGAACGTCTTGAATTCAGCAAGGCATTACCGCAAGCCCCTCCAGTGGGGACTTGCGGTGTTTTGCGTGCTGTGGGTGGTGTGGTATTTTTATCACAACCGACAGGGGCTGGAGTTGTTTGCGACTCTATCTGCGGGAACCATTGTGGTTTTGCTGATGTTGTTTACGCTGCACCTGTTCCTTTATACCTTTCAGTTTTATCTTGTGCTGCGTCAATGCTCGGACCGAGTTTTCCCATTTTGGACATTTTTCAAAACGATTGTTCTGGGGCGATTACTCAGCAGTATCGCCCCGCAGGCCGGAGGTGTTTTTCGGGCGGTCTATCTCAAAACGAAATTTGACGTTTCCTACACGCATTATATCAGCGGCGCGTTTGCATTCCTCTGGATCGATGCGGCAATGAACATCTTGCTTTCTATTGCGGTCGTTGGTTTTTTCAGCCCCTCGTTTCACATTCAATCTATTTCCGTATGGTGGATTTTAGCGGCGATGGCCGTACTCTGGCTGCTGCCGATAGCGTTCGAACTTGTTTTTCAGCGGCGTCCGAGTCGGCAGGGGTACTGGAAGAGACTGTATCTGCGAATCTCGGAGATGCTGACCATGGTCGTCGGCACCCTCAAGCACAGAAACATGCTGACGGCGGTCGTTGCGGCCAATACGCTGAACTTTGTCAACAATATCGCGATTTTGCGTCTATGTCTGTCGGATACGCCGAATGCGTCCATTGCGGTATTGGCGATGTTTTTTATCCTGCTGAAAATTACCAGCTATCTGATTATTACGCCCGGAAATCTGGGTGTGCGTGAAATTGCGTATGCGTTTTTGGGAAGCCAATTGCATCTCGATCCGGGACGGGCAATGGCGCTGTCGCTTTTGTATCGCATTTTTGGAATGATCAGTATATCCATTTTCGGCGTTTACTTCGGTGGACTCCAACTGCTGCAATCGCCGAATGTGATTGAATCCAGTCATACCGAATCGCACGGCAAGTAGAGATTACTTCGTCTTCTCCGACCCGTAAACAATGTCACTCCACTTTCCGTCGGTCTGTGTATTTTTCTTCGGCGCAGGCTTAACGGGTTTTAGCGATGACCCTGCAGAGGGCGCAGGTTTAGCCCCGGTTGTAATCTCCTGCCCCGGGGTTGGGGTCGAGGGGATGGGCTTTAACGCTGGCGCAGGGGCCGTATTCGCAGCCTGTCCTGTGGGGTTATAGTATCTCATCGCTTCCGGCAAAAGGCTTTTGATGCCGGCGATACGGGTCTGGTCCGAGGGGTGGGTACTGAGGAACTCCGGGGGTTTTTGTGCGCTGTTGGGCTGATTAGCCATTCGCTGCCAAAAGTCTACCGCCGCTTCGGGGTTATATCCGGCCATTGCCATAAAGATCAGTCCAAGCCGGTCGGCCTCGGTTTCCTGCAGTCGGCTGTAAGGCAGGATAAAGCCGATATTGGCGGCTGCTCCATACGACTGCATAAAAAGCGACTGTGTCGCGGCAGGCTTGGATGCGAGGGCCTCGCTTAAGGCCATCCCTCCCATTTCCGCCAGTAAGCCCTGACTCATACGTTCACTGCCGTGTCGGGCGATGGCATGAGCGATTTCGTGGGACATCACCACCGCAAGCCCTGTTTCGTCCTTGGTAATCGGCAGGATACCGGTATAGATGACTACTTTGCCGCCGGGCATTGCCCAGGCGTTGACCTGTTTGTCTTCAAGCAGGTTGAATTCCCACTGGTATCCGGCGACATTGGCAGCCATTCCGTTTTCACGACAATACCGCTCCACAGAATCGGCTATTCTTGTGCCGGTACGCTGCACCATCGCGGTTTGCTCGGCATCCGTGCTTTTTTTGCTTTCGGCCAATACTTTTTTGTATTCGTCACTGGCCATCTGGTTCATGGTTGAATCCGGGATGAAGTTAAGCTGTGAACGTCCGGTGATGGGAACGGTGTCGCACGATGCACAAATAACTGTCAGTAATGCACTTACTGCGAAAACGATCAATATTCTATTTAATTTCATAAAGGCCCCTTTCCAAAAATTTGGATACCCTATTATAGACGCTGCGGGAAATGCTTTTGTTTCGTTCTGATTCAATATTACTATTTTATCATAATAGGGTAGCAATGTCGATAGATTCAATTTTATGAAATGGGTTCGTTTTGACAAAAAGGCAAAAGGTAAAGGGCAAAAGAGTTGAACTTTTATGCTTTTATGGTGCAAAAATGTCTTGTATGGAAAGGAAAATGGGGGTACAATTGCGTGCGAAAAGGGATTCGAAAAATGGCGGACTTGAAGATGGATGAAAAGACAAAAAGAATAAAAGGCAATACAGATAACCCATTGCTATGTAAGGAGTTGTGTGAAAAAGCGTCTGACTCCTTTAATTCTCCCTAATTTTCTCTAATTTTCTAACGGCGGCACATCATCTTAATGATTTTTGGGGTTACTCGGCGAATAAAAAAGGCCCGGCAGCGGTAACCGCCACCGGACCTTTTCGTTAATCTAACCTCTACAAAACATTAATTACCCGGTCTTACCCAACATTGCATATTATCCGCATCCAGATAAGATGGGTTGTTGCCGGAACCGTAACCGGTCACAAACACAGTTATATTGCGTGTATTCGCATGTAAAATGGGCAACCAGGGACCCTCAAGATGCTGGATACTGTACCACTGCCAGCCGCTCGGTACCACGGCCGACGTCGCCTGCGTCTGAATATAATTCCAGTTCTGGTCATATTCATGGACACCCACATAAATATACTGATTGCCACGGACATAACCATTGAGATACAACCGCTGGCCGCCGCCAACACTTAAATTCTGGGTGAACCACACCCCATAACTGCTGCTGCCGCTGTTCATCTGAATACGGCCGTAGTAGTTGTTGGTGCAGGCATCCGAGCCATTGGGACCGCTCGACGATACCGTGTAATTCTGGATCGAACCGCCATAACCCCAATTGGAAGGTTTGCCGCCCGATACGGATTCAAAATCGCTATTGGGCAGGACCGCAGCGAAGGTATTCAACGCCCCAAACACATCCTTGGGCTGGTTCTTGTTATAAGCAAATGAATACTCGGCGCCATCACGCTGGAATGCAGGAATAAAGTCCCAGGCCATGCTGCACATCACACCGGCATTCTTGGCATTAGTAATCAACGCCGTACACTTGCTGCTTTGGGTATCCTCATTTTTGGGAGAACTGCCTTCATTGTTGGGGAATGAACCGCCACCTTTCCAGCCATATTCACCCATCAAAATCGTCGATTGCGGGAACGCGTTACGGGCGGCCGTCACATATTGCGACACTTTTGAGGGGTCATCGGTGGACGGTGTAGCATCTGGATAGAAGTGCAGGTCCACATAGTCATAACGGCGGCCATCCAGCCAGGTCGCCCAATTCCCCAGTTTGTCTTTTTCCGACGACATACTGAACGTCCGCTTGCCCATCGGAATTGCCGACCAGTCATAGAGGTATTCCATATACCACTCCATGTTGGTCACGCCGCTATAGACTTCATTGTAATAATCATAGGCAAATACCATTTTCTTGGCGTTGGCATTGCCTTCGATTGCATTGACAATCTGGTTGATCCAGTTGCCGGTATCCCCCAGAAACTTGCCAAAATTAGTGCCATAAGCGCCTTGCCAGTGGTTGTAGGTCAGCCAGTCATTATGGAACGCGACCACCACCCGCACATCGTTGGGATAACAGGCGTTTGCCAGCCAGTTAACCAGGTTGTCCTTGAAGACATAGAAATCGGAGCCATAATTCCAGGTGCCGCCGTTAGCGCTGCTGATGGAACAACCTACCCAACACCAGATGTTGAACCGGATGACGCCGCCTTTGGCGCTGGACATGGTGATCAAATCCTGCATCAAGCGATTCCACTGACCGGCATAACTGCCCTGTTTGAACCAATCCAGATGTTCCGGCAGGTAGTTAAAGCCAAATTGGTGATTTGGACTTCGCTGAGTCGTTACCGACGTCCACTTCACCAGCGTGGAATGGGTGGTACCCGAATAAAGCTTGAAAACATAGTTGGAAGGGTAAGAGATCCAATTGATACTGGTCGAACCGGACCCGTTACCCGCAGTCACCGGCCCAACGTCTGCCCCACCATCAACCGAACACCAAACCTCATTCCACCCCGGATTCGACCAGCTTATAGTCGTTGTCCCATTGGCGCCATTGTCCAATGTAAGATGGAAAGGATTCGCCGTGATTGATGCCCCCTGAACCGCACCCATCATCACCAGCACCAACAAACACACCACTGCAACATGCTTCCACATAACATAACCTCCGTTGAGCCTATCTCGTAATGGTCCCGAATTCAACCGTTGAATCCGACGACTGCCCGAAACAGACGGCTCGAATCTCTGTTTCTTAAGCACCTATTCTTAATAGGCCGCCTCTAAAAATTCATTTTGGCGGACAAGCGAATCTTTTTGTTTTCGGCCGGCGTCAGGCAAAAGCCGTCTTATCCTCAAATAAGGCTGATTTGCCTTCCTTGCCGAGAAACAAAAACCTTCTACTTGCCGCTCAAAAGCAATTATTAGAGCCAACCTTAATTTTTTAGGGGATTGTGTCTTTGCCAAAAAACGGGCAAAAATGCACGTCAAAGAGGGATTTGATAAAAGAAAATAGTAGTGAGGAGTACACCACTGTGGCGTCACCCTTGTAGTGACCAGAAAAGATGAATTCAGAAAACAATTCATTTAATCACCTTACAAGATACCATTGGTCAAAATTCACGATGATAAAACACGACGATAAAATTGGGTTGTCAAAAAATAATTTTAAGAAAGAGAAGAATAAAATAAAAATTTTCGGGGGCATCGTATGGCCTTTTTCAGATGTCTGTCCATAGAGCCACTTGCAAAACCCTCTGAAATGCAACAGGACGTCGCTGTCATTGAGCTTCCAGAAGGCCTTATCGTTCATTGAATGAACGATAGCAAAAATACCCTCGATTGCCAAGTCCAAAATTTGTTTTTTTTTTGAAAACTCGCAACCTCT
>CAZVXR010000122.1:0-2388 GCA_964630865.1 uncultured Pirellulales bacterium
CGAAATGTCCTAAGTGCGGCAAAATTCCAACTCTGGATACGGAGTAAAGAGTATCTGTGTTTCACAGCATATGAAAATCAGTTATTGTAAAGTAATAGATGTTGTTTTTTTTGATTGTGTAAATCCTTAAATGGGTAAATGAGGTCAATAAAAAATTTTTCGGAGGCAACATTATGTGTAAAGCATTGAAATGTAGTTTTTTTGTTATGTTGGCTGTTTTGTGCGTGCCTGCGTGGGGTGCGTATTTTCTGAAAATTAACGGCTCTACCGTAGGGGCGAATTACACGATGACGGTCGGTACACCGTATACTATTGAGGTCTGGAGTGACAGCGTAACGCCGATGGATGTGGAGCCGACGGCAGCCAGTGCCTATCTGGAAGACGGTTACAATCTGCTTGCGTGGAATGCGGATTACAGCAGCGCATCGGAGGCGTTCACGAATCTGGTTGTTAACACTGACATTGCCAGTTGGAGCTGTACGGGCTGGACAAATGGGGCGCCTTACCAGAATATTGTCAATATCGGTTTTGATATTGGCTATGATTATGGAGTGCCCTCTGCGGCCGGCAAGTGGTGGGAAGTAACTTATACTCCCCTGTCTGCAGGGAGTCGTATTCTGGCGTTGGGTTCTTATACGCCGGACTATAGCGCACTTAGAAATGCCCAGTACGTGAATATTACCCAGATAGGAGCAATCCCCCCTGGGGATGCTGTGTTGATTGCCCAATGGGAAGGCGATTCAGCCGTTGTGGAAGACGTCAATAAAGTCACTGAGCTGACCGACCAGTCCGGCAACGGCTACAATATGCACAATGGTTTCTGGTCGGATCCGAATGTGATCGTCGACTATCGTCCGACACTGGTACCCAACGCACTGAACGGACATGATGTACTGTCGTTTGACGGCAGCAAATTTATGCATTACTATAATCCAGAGGAGCCGAATGATCCGAACTGGATTAATGCACAGGGCTACACCTGGTTTGTCGTCTATAACGCCAAGCTGCCTCTTGATATGGCGACTTATGAAGAGCGAGGTCTTTTTATGACCGGTTACAACGATATCGATGCGTCTGCAACAACTACGTGGTGGCACAAAGCATGGGGAATTACTACCCATCTGAATAACTGGGGTATCGAGAATATTTATTATGAAGATGGAGTGGCGACCAAACCCGATGGGACGCTGGCCGGAGAACGCGTACAGAGTATGTATGAGTATGAAGAGTTCTCGACCGAAACGGTGGACAGCGGCTGGCGTGTTGTTTCCGGGGTTTGGGATGCACCCGGCGGCGTTACGGTCAACGGCGAGGTCGATATGTATCTCGATTACGGCAAAGGCGCTGCGTTGGATTGGGGCGGCAGCGGCGATACCGGCACGACAACTTATCTGAGAGGTCACCACGGAACCCATTTGGGTGTTGACAGCGCCTGGCAGATCGATGGTGGTTGGGCAAAATTCTTTACCGGCCAGGTCGCCGAAGTGCGTGTCTATAAGGGGTCGATGAATCCGGCAGAGATTGCAGACAAGGTCCAGTCGCTGCGCATCAAATACGGTCTTGAATCCGACCCCGGCGGCTGCGTTGGTTTTGATGACTTCACGACCATGGCGAGTGTTTGGCTCAACGGCCAGGCTAAAATATGGGAAGAAGATATGAGTGTGAATCCCATTACCGGCGGCGATTGGGCGGTGCGATCAGGGGCTGCCAATTATACCATCTCCGGCGGCAAGATGATACTGGGTTCCGGTGCATGGTCCACCTTGCTGGATACCGCGCCGGCTTTCAATTTTGAATGCAAGACGGACATCACGGTTGATTTCCGCTCAACGAGTAACACCCCATCGAGAGGGGTTTGTTTGTACGTCAATGTTGCGGGGGGATCCGCTCTGCCGTTTGGGAATCTGCTGTTTGAGGTTCGCAGGGATACCGCTACTACCCAGGATGTGCGTGTCTGGGATGCGGGAACCAATACGTTACTGCAAACTTTTTCCGGATTTGGTCTCGGAATGATTCACATGGAATTTACGGTTGACGTCAATGCGGGTCAAATCAGCGTGCATACGGTAACCGACGGCGTCGTGAATAACAGTGGATCGATGGCCTTCGGCCTTAATGGTGTTACGGCCGGATATCCGTATGTAACGATTACAACACAGGGACAACCCGGCGAGGTCGATTATATCAAAATCGTCGCCACTCCGGATGCTGTGCCAAGCGTAGATTATGTCAAAGATTGTAAGATTGATCTTGCCGATTTTGCTGATTTGGCAAATCGATACGACCCTGAATGTAATTGATAGCGGCAATAGCGGGGGCGGGCTTTTGTTCCGCCCCCAACTTTAAACTTTTTTTTGAAAAATCAGGAGTTTATTATGACTGTAAAAG
>CAZVXR010000123.1:0-3061 GCA_964630865.1 uncultured Pirellulales bacterium
GGGATTCCAGCAGACAAAATTGAGACGCTGTTCGAAAAGTACACTCAGGTGGATGCCTCAACGACCCGCAAATACGGCGGCACGGGGCTGGGGCTGGCTATCTCCAAGCAGCTTGCTGAGGCGATGGGCGGCGAAATCGGCGTTAATAGCAAGCCAGGCAAAGGTTCGGAATTCTGGTTTACCGTCCAACTGGGGTTGCGGTCGCAAGACAATTCCGTACGCAGGATACCCGCTGAAATCAAAGGCAAAAAGATTCTGATTGTCGATGACAACGCGACCAACCGCGAGATTCTCTCTACCCGGCTGGCCTCTTGGGGCGCAGTGATCGTCGAGTCGCCCGACGGGCTTTCTGCGCTGCGAGCCCTGCGTCAAGCGGTTGCTGCCAAAATACCTTTCGATGTGGTGATTACCGACATGCAAATGCCTGAAATGGACGGCGTCATGCTCGGCGCCGCGATCCGGCAGGATGAGCAAATTAAAAACGTCTGCCTGATGATGATGACGTCGTTGGGACAGATTGGCAACAGCCGGCAGTTGGCCGAAATCGGTTTTGCCGCGTGTATGAATAAGCCCGTGCGTCCATCGGAACTCTTTAAGCACCTGATCGATGCGATCGCCGGCACAAATACGGCCAACACGTGTGATTTTGCTGTGCAGCGACAGATAGCTCAGCCTCAGCGTGTCCGCGCGGATGCGCGTATTTTGCTGGCCGAAGACAATATCACCAATCAGCAGGTTGCTCTCGGAATGCTCAAGAAATTTGGGTTGCATACCGATGCGGTTGCCAATGGTCTCGAGGCGATCAACGCCCTAAAAACCATTTGCTACGATCTGGTGCTGATGGACGTTCAGATGCCCGAAATGGGCGGCCTGGAAGCCACCGAGCGAATCCGCAGCATGACGTCTAAGGCATCCAGCCCCCGCGTCCCGATTATCGCCATGACCGCCAACGCGATGCAGGGCGATAAAGAAAAATGCATCGAGGCCGGAATGAATGACTATATCTCCAAGCCGGTAAATCCCAAGATACTGGCCGAAAAATTAGAACAGTGGCTGCCAAAAGAACAGGATGCAGACACACAGCAAAAGGAGACCAAAATGGAAACCCCGATACCCCAGACGCCCGTATTTGATCGTGCCGGCTTTTTAGAAAGAGTGATGGGCGACGAAGAGATCGCCGAACAGATTGTCGAGGTATTTCTTGACGATATCCCCAAGCAAATCGAATCGCTCAAACAGGCGCTGGAAGCGTTCGACTCCGAGACGTTCCATCGCGTCGTTCACGGCATCAAAGGCGCTGCTGCCAACGTCGGCGGCGAAGCGCTGCGTGAGCTGGCCGCCCAGGTCGAAAAAGCCTGCAAAGAGGGCCATTTCGAATTGCTTGCTGACAGTTGCCCCAAACTGGAGCAGCAATTTAACCGACTTAAAGAGGCGATCAGGGACAAAAAAGCATAGAGCAAGCACGGCAGTCTTGTAATGATTTATAGGGGCAGACCGATGTGTCTGCCCTTTGCTTTTCTGTTAATCTGCGATTTTGTCCTCATAGCCGCCGTCAATTTCTTTTGACAATCTCAAGCCGCCGGGATATTCTGGATATACAAAGTCAAGCGAGGCTTGATGATACATGGAGGTTAGAATGAACACGAGCGGCAATAGCATACTGTTTCCCCTGGTTTTATTGGCAATGAACTTTTGTAGGGTGGGCTTTGCCCACGCGGAAGCGACGCCCGAACCAAACTCCCCGGCGACTCTGAACGAATATCTCTACGCCGCAGCAATGAATAACTCTGGCCTAAAAGCGTCCTTTGAATCTTGGAAAGCGGTTTTAGAGCAAATCCCCCAGGCCGCCTCACTCGATGACCCGCAATTTACATTCAGCTATTTTGTCCGTGAGGAAATGAAACACAGCGACAGTCCCCGCGAGCAGGATTATACCATTATGCAGACATTCCCTTGGTTTGGGAAGCTTCAAGCGCGTACCGATGCCGCTGCGGCACAGGCCAAGACCGCTCACCATCGCTATCAGGCCGCCAAAGTCAAGCTGATTTATCAGACCAGCAGTGTTTTCTATGAATTTGCCTATCTTGCCAAAGCAGTCGATGTTGCCAAAGACAATCTTGAGTTGATGAAGCGTTTTGAACAGGTTGCGATTGAAAAATACCGCACCGCCGCCGGATCGAATCCCGACGTGATTCGCGCCCAGATTGAATTGGCGACAATGGAAGACGACTTAATTAGTATGACACGGATGCGAAAACCCATTGTTGCCCAGCTCAATGCGATGATGAACCAGCCATTGGAAAAAGACTTACCCTGGCCTAAACGAGATGATTTCGTTGCCGTAGAAGTGGCTGCCGGCGAGATTACACAGCAAATTCGTTCGGCTAATCCGGAGCTTGCCGCGATGCAGCAGCAGATTTTGGCTTCACGCAAAATGGAAGATTTAGCAAAGAAACGCTATTGGCCGGATGTGGGGCTGGGTATCGAGGTTGACAATATGCCCAACAGAGGGTCTGGAATGCAAAATCCGGTGATGGCGATGGTCTCTGTCAATTTGCCGATTTGGGTGGATAGCTACGCCGCGGGTGTCCGTCAGGCCAAAGCGGAAACAGCGATGGCTCGCAGGGAAAAACAGCAGGCCGAATTCGACCTTGTCGCCCAAGCCGAGCAAGTGATGTTTGAACTGGATGATAATTTGCGAAAAATACGGCTTTACGAAAATGTCCTCATCCCCAAAGCCAAAGAAATGATAGAGGTAACCGAACAGGCATATCGGACAAATGCAGTCGATTTTATGACCTTGCTGGATGCCGAGCAAAAACTCCTAAAATTTCAATTGATGTACGAGCGATCCCTGACAAGCTATCTCCAGAAACAGGCTGAGTTGGAGATGCTGACCGGAAAACCTCTATTCCCAACCCAAAAACAAACAGAATGGAAAATTTTTTAAAAAGTTAACTTTTTTGCGAACAAAATTTTATGACTCATAGTACAATAACAGCTTGGGGAGAGAAAACCCCAGAAAAGTTAGGAGTATAATGGGAGGATATACAAAATGACA